>CBDUQW010000075.1:0-16204 GCA_965369625.1 uncultured Thermoplasmata archaeon
GGCTCCTTGGCGGCCTTGGGCTCCTTGGCGGCCTTGGGCTCCTTGGCGGCCTTGGCGGCCTTGGGTTCCTTGTGTTCGGGGGCCGGTTCAGCCTTGGCCGGCTTGGCCGGCTTGGCCGGCTTGGCCTTCTTCCCGCTACCATCGAGGTCATTGCGCTTGATGATGGGCTCCCGCTCGATGGCCAGGGCGGCCTCCTTGGTGTTGTACACCTTCACGTAGCCCCGGGTCAACCCCGTGCCGAAGGTGGACTCCATGTGGTCCACCAGGACCTGATCCTTCTTGGCCTTGACGGCGGCCGCCACCTGCTCGCGGATCTCGTCGCGCTTGGGCGTTGGCTCGCCGATGTGGTGGGCCAGCACCTCCAGCTCGACGCGGTCCAGCAGGGGGTTGTCCTTCTTAGAGACTATCTCCAGCTCCATGGGGTCGCCCTCCTAGGGCGGTGCCTGCCCCGTCCCGTGCACGAAGCGCCTCATGGCATCACGGACGAAGCCTCTGGCACCCTCGTCCACTTGGACCAGGCAGAGACCCATATCCGGGATGCCGTATATTACTGTTGCGCCCTCTGGCGCATGCAGGACGGCTGGGAGGGCGGCAAGGTCCTCCTCGCCGTCCACCACGATCTTGACGGTGGGACCGGACGACCACGCCTCCAAGATGGCGTTGTACATGGAGGAGGTGAGGGTGGCCGCCTCGTTCGACACCTCGACCGTCACGTCCCCCACGGGGGCGGTGGCCTCCTTCCACATGTCGTTCCTGGCCCGCTTGGTCTGGTAGTCGACCACGGCCAGCTGGATGGTCCGGCCGAGCCGGTGCAGGGTGGCCGTCGTCATGTCACCCACGGTGGCCAAAGGGGAGCCCTCCTCCAGAAGGTCGAGGACCTCCCCCTCTGGGACGACGGGGCCGAGGGGGCGCTTCAGCTCCTCTCTCATGTGTACAGGAAGGTGGAGGATGACCCCCTCAGCGAGGGGCTTGTTCCTCTCGATGACGTTCTCCAGGTCGGGACCCCCTTGCGTCCTCCCCGTGGGAAGGGATGTCGGTCCCGGACGGTCGGGACCTCACCGGACCTTGAGGGCGAAGCGCCCGTTGGCCTTGATGCCCATCTTCTGGGCGATGAGGGACCGCTCGTGGTCCAGGATGACGAGGTAGCCCTGCCACTCCTTCGAGAGCTCCCCGCTGCAGAGGGGGCAGGTGTCCATCTCGGTGATGTGGTAACAGCTCTTGCAGGCCTTCATGCTCACTTGCGCCTCCCTTTCTTCTTCTTGCTCTTGGGAACATCGGTATCGACCTTGCGGTCCTCCTCGAGCCACTCCAGCTTTCCGAGGCCAGGCTGCCTCATGGTCAGGCCGATCTTGCTCTCCCGGTAGTTGACCTCGTTGATGGATATCGCGACGATGCGGGCCCTGACGATGTCACCGGTGCGCAGGTCGCGCTTGGTGTCCTTGCCTATGAGCCTGTTGTTGGCCTCGTCGATGTCTATCCTGTCGTCCATGATCTGGGAGATGTGCAGCAGCCCGTCGAGGGGACCGAAGCGGACGAAGGCGCCGAACCTGAGCACCTCGCACACCTTTCCCTGTACGACCTCGTGGAGCTCGGGCTTGAAGACCAGGGCCTTGAACTTGACCTCCTGGTACACCGCCCCGTCCCCGTGGACGATGCGACCGGCACCGAGGGGCTCGATATCGGTGGCGAGGATCGTAAGGTTGTTCTCCTTGTCGATCTTCCCCTCGAAGGATTCATGGGTCAGTTCCTCCACGACCTCCTTCAGGGCCTTTCCCAAGAGCTTTGGGGGGATCCGGACCGTGTCGACCCGCTCGACCATCTTGTACAAGGATAACACCTCTTTGATGAAGGGCTCTCATGCAGCAATCAGCATTGCTGGAGGCACCTGTGGCACGGCAGATAATGGTCCTCGTATTTAAACCTAGCGAAGCCGTGGCTGCCAGGAAGGGAGGCTGGACGGTACCGGACCCGAGATGTGGTGACAAGGTTAATATCCACCATCCACGTTCAACCCACCGAGAGGTGTCACCGATGCCGCCATCGGGCAAGGACAAGTCCCGCATCATCGAAAAGGACCGCAAGATCCATAAGATCACCAAGATGATCAAGGCCAAGGAGAGGGAGCTGGACATCGTCGAGATGAAGGCCGAGAAGGCGAGGGGGCAGGTCGCGGCCGGGGATCTCTCCAAGGGTGATTACCAGCGCATGAAGGTCGAGCTGGGCCGCGATCGCAAGTCCATCAGGGGAACCATCACCAGGTTGGAGCGGAGCCGCCTCAAGCGGGAACGCCTTCTCAAGGAGAAGGAAACGGCGAAGGAGGAGAAGGCCCGCGAGCGGGAGGAGCGGCGCGCCGAGAAGGCCCGCGAGAAGGAGCTCAAGAAGGAGGCCAAGGCCTCCAAGTCCGACGAGGACGGGTAGAGGACCGGAAACGGCCCTGGCCAGCACTTCAAGCAACGCCGGGAAAAGGGTTATATACGCGCATCCCATTTCTCTTGCCAGAGTAAATACCAGGGGGAGGTCACACGGAAGACGCATTGTGGGTTTTCATCTCAATTCTCCTGCTCAGCTTCGGGATCATCTTGATCCTGGCGGGCATCTTCACGGCCTACTTCGGAAGCGGCAAGAGCAGGAGCATCGGGATCGGTCTTATCGCGGTCGGCGTCCTCGCGGGCTTGATGGTCGTCCTGATGTTCTACTACGACATCGGGGTACCCAACGGGCTGGAGCTCTGGGAGATGGTCAAGAACGCCCTCATCTACATCGGAGCGGCCATCGTCGGAACGCTTATCGCGATAGGGGTCTTCTTGGTCGCGATCATGAAGTCCTGAGGGGCCCGGGAGCGTCCCCGGAAGGGTCCTGTTTCAGCAACACCCAGGCATGCCTTATTACAATATCTCGCCTGATAATCGAGACCCAAGGAATATATATACTCCCACCTCTCCAATCTCATCCGGCCCAATATTTAAGGGGCACACGGCTGGACCCACACGCCTGGGAAGGTGCACGCTTGGTTAAAAAGGTCAAGCGGAAGGTCAAGAAGGTCAAGACGGACGGCCGCGGGGAGGAGCAGGCCGACCAAGGCAACACTTCTAGCAAGGCAGCGACCAGCAGCATGGACCAGGTCCTTGAACGATTCGCCCGTGGTGAGATCCCCGACGAGGAGGACGAGGAGTACAACGAGCTGTTCGAGAAGTCCCTGCAATCCCTGCTCGACGAGGATGTCAAGGCGGGAGGCACCTCCGTCGAGGAACGGGAGAAGGTCCTCCGTGAGCGCGAGGAGGCCATCCGCGGCAGGGAGAAGGAGCTGAAGGACAAGCGTCTCGAGCTGGAGCGCAACGAGGAGGAGCTCAAGGTCCGTGACGCCGCCCTCAAGCAACGCCTCGACGAGTTCCGCAACGGGCTCGGCAGCCGTGACAAGGACTACGTGGAGCTCCAGTCCAAGGTCGTCGACCTGGAGGACTGGGAAGCGAAGCTCAAGCAGCGGGAGTCCGAGCTCAAGCATCGCGAGGAGAAGGTCGTCGTCCGCATCAAGGAGATCGAGGCGGACATGACCCGCATCTCCGAGGAGCGGGCCCAGATTACGGAGGAGCGCGGTCGTTTCAAGCAGAGGCTCGCGAGCGTCACCGAGCGCGAGCAGACCATCGACGGCAAGGAGATCGACCTGAGGAACAGGGAGAATGACCTCGAGACGCTGCAGTCCGACCTGGCCTCCGAGCTGAAGGTCACCATGGACAAGAAGCAGGGCATCATCAAGGAGTGGGACGTCCTCGAGGGAGAGAAGGTGGAGCTCAGCACCCTCAAGTCCAGCCTCGATGAGGAGCTGGTGCGGACCAAGGAGGAGCAGGAGGAGCTCCGGGTCAAGGAGCAGGAGTTCCTGCGGGTCAAGGAGGAGATCGAGGAGAAGCTCGCCGAGTCGGCCAAGGAGGAGGAGCTGCTCAAGGAAAGGGAGGCCAAGCTCAGCGAGCTCGCCCGTCGACTGAAGTCGGAGCTGGACGAGAGCAAGGTCAAGGAAGAGGAGCTGGAGGCCGACCTGGCCCAGAGGGAGGAGGAGAACGAGGAGATCAAGCAGGCCCTGGAGGAGGAACGCGACCGCGTCCGCGTCGGGGCCGCCCTCATCGCAGAGAAGGAGTTGGAGCTCACCAAGACCCAGAAGGACCTCGTGAAGGAGTCCTACCTCCGGAAGCAGGAGGAGGAGAGGGTCATCGAGAAGGAGCGGAACATCCAGGAGATGACCTCTCGGCTCCAGGAGGAGAAGGCCCGCAGGTCTGAAGAGGAGGAGCGGGTGAGACAGCACCAGGAGCAGATAGCGCAGCTCACGGAGGAGCTGTCCACCGAGAGCGAGACCCGCAAGGCCCAGGAGGCCAGGCTCCACCAGGTCGAGGAGGAGCTGGAGGATGTCCGCTCCAAGCTGGCGGAGGAGCAGGAGCTGCGCCAGGCGGAGGAGCGGCGCGTCCTGGAGGCCGAGCGCGAGCTCGCCAAGCTCCAGACCGAGCTGGAGGAGAGGGAGCGCCTACGCATGAGCCTGGAGGAGGGGCTCAGCAAGAAGGAGGAGGAGCTCTCAGAGTACCGTCACCTGCTCGACCAGGAGCGGACCCTCAAGGAGGAGAGCCTGAGCCATCTCAGCGACGTCGAGAGCCATCTCGACGAGGCGAAGGCAAAGCTCCAGGAGGAACTGGAGACCATCAGGTCCCAGTCCTCGGAGCTGGACGAGGCCAACGAGCAGCTGGAGTTCCTCAGGAAGAGCCTAGCCACGGAGGAGGCGGAGAGGAAGGCCCGGGAGGTCACCATGGCGGAGAAGGAGCTGGACGTCGAGCGGCTCCGCGAGGAGGTCGACCGCGAGAAGGCCCTCCGTGCTCAGGACGCCGAGGGCCACAAGGCCCGCGAGGAGGAGATGGAGAACATCAGACGCCTGCTCGAAGAGGAGGAGGAACATCGCCGCGAGCAGGAGGCCCACCTCGAGCAGAGGGTCCAGGAGATACAGTCCCTCGAGGCATCCCTCGAGCAGCAGACCGTCCGGGCCGACGAGGCCGAGGGGATGGTCAACGAGAGGGATGACGAGATAATCGCCATGCGCCAGCGCCTCGAAGAGGACCAGAGTCTCCGTGAGGAGAGGGAATCCCAGATCAACGCCCGGGACAAGGAGCTGGGTCAGCTCCAGCTACGCCTCGAGGAGGCCACCCTCGCCGCGAAGGGGTTCGACGAGACGAGGGACAAGGAGTTCCGCAAGCTCAAGGAGCAGGCCGATGAGGCCGAGCGCCACCGTTTCGAGCAGGAACGTCAGCTCGAGGACCGGGAGAAGGAGATGGAGACCATCCGGCAGGCCCTGGAGGACCAGGTGCACCGGAACAAGAAGACCCAGTCCCTGATGTCCGAAAAGGACTCCCAGATCGACGAGTTGCGTATACATCTCGAGGAGGAGAAGCGCTTCACCCAGGAGCGGGACGCCGAGATAGCCGAGAGGGAACGGGCCCTGGAGGAGATGCGCACCCAGGTCGAGGCGGAGCATCAGAGCAAGGAGGAGCTGGAGAGGTCCATCGCCCTCATGGACCAGGAGAATGCCGCCGAGCTGTCCGCGCTGCAGGCCCAGCTGGACGAGGAGGCGGCGCGACGCAACGCCCAGGATGACTTGCTCCGCCAGCGGGACGAGGACCTGGTCAAGCTGCGCGCGGACATGGAACAGCAGATCAATCGGAACAAGTCCATCGAGGAGATCATCCAGGAGCGCAACGAGGAGATGATCAATCTCCGCACCGAGCTGGAGCTGGCATCCAAGTCCAGCACCTCGGTGCATGACGATATCCAGAAGCGAGAGAAGATGATTGCCGACGTCCGCCAGCAGCTCAACAGGGAGATGGAACGGAGGCAGGAGCTGGAGCAGGAGCTTATAACGGTCTCCATGGCCACCGAGGCGCCCACCGCATCCGATGGTGCCGCAGGTAAGGTGGAGGAGGTCGAGGCCCTCCGGAGGAAGGACCAGGAATTGGAGGAACTTCTGGCCGAGAAGCACCGCATGAGGGTCGAGCGGATGGAGAGCGAGACCAGCATAGACCCCGAGCTGGCGGCGGCAGCGGGCCGGGACGGCATAGCTGCCTCCCAGGAGGACCTGCAGGCTGCCATCGGTCAGCTCTCCGTGAAGAAGGAGAAGCTGGACGATCGCGTCGAGAAGCTGGCATCCCCAGAGGACGTGGACGAGCTCCAGAGGGACATCAAGGACCGCATGGCGGACCTGGCCAAGGTCACGGAGGAGCTCCAGCGGACCCAGGCCGAGATGGAGACCACCATCGGCGACCTGGAGGAGAAGCGTCGCCTCATGGAGGAGAAGGCATCTGGTGAGACCGGGCTCGAGGAAGAGGCCTCCAAGAAGAAGAAGAAAAAGAAGAAGAAGACCAAGAAGGTGGACGACCGCCTGAAGGCCGAGGGCATGGAGGTGTCTCCGGAGATCAAGAAGAAGACCCTAAAGTACATGGCGTACAACCGGAGATTGCGGGATCTGGAGAAGCTACCCGACGACGACTTAGAGGCCCTGGAGAGGATCCAGGAGGAACTCGCGCTCCTGAGCCCCGAGGAGATCCTCATCCCGCCTGACATCTACACGTTCTTCTCCAGCCCGGGCGGCCATTCGTTCCTGGTCAGGGGACAGGCCAAGACGGGCAAGACCACGATCGGCCTCCAGATAGTCGAGGAGATCTCCGAGCTGGACGAGCTGCTCTACGTCCCGTCAAGGTCCATGGACCAGAAGAGGTTCCTCCAGTACCCCTGGCTCCTCGAGAAGGAGGAGGGTGACAGGAAGTTCCTGGCCAAGAAGAAGGTGATGAAGGACTTCGTGGATTCCGATGGCCCTGACCACATAGAGATCACCGACGTGCGGCGCCTGCTGAGGCGCTCACCGGGGGCCCAGGAGATCCTGAACATATACGCCAGGGTCGAGGAGAGGCTTCCCCTTAGAACGATCATCGTCTTCGACCGCATCGACAAGCTGGCCGAACGCCACCGTGTCGACGTCGGCGACCTGGTGGAGGTGCTCCATCGGGACCTGGCCAAGAGGTCCAAGTCCCAGCTCATCTTCATCCAGGAGCAGCCCAGGCTGCGCGGCCTGGAATCCATGGTGGACGGCTGCGTCATCCTCAAGGCCTTCTCCGACGATGACCGGGAGTTCACCGGCCACATGGAGGTGTCCAAGCTCCTGGACATCGATGTCCAGGAACCCCGGTACTTCTACAAGATCAAGGGTGGCCGCTTCAGCTTCATGAAGGGCGTCAAATCCATCTGAGGCCCACTTTCTAGGAGCCGGGACTGGTGGAGCAAAGTTAAAATATACTCATGCGGTCAATTCAAGCAGTCACCAGCCTCGCCACTGAACCGTCGGCGGGGCGCAAGAGGTGTTCAACCGTTGCCTGAAGAAGATGGGGATACCGAGGATAAGGATCTCGATGTCGACGAGGAGGACGAGTCGACCGAGGTCATGGCCAACGGCGGTTCCGCCGTGGTCGAGCTCAACGCTCCCGAGCCCATGCACAGGTACATGGTGGCCTTCCAGCGGACGCTGACCGACCGCGACGCCGGCGAGGACGAGTACGAGGAGCCATCGGAATACGAGGGTGAGGAGGCCGCGGCCCAGCGGTCGGCGGAGATCGACCGTCTGTCCATCGAACCAGAGGAGCTCAAGCAGATCCAGGAGACCTTCAACGTCCACAGCATAGAGGAGATCCTCGAGACGTTGAATTTCAAGGAGGAGGAGCTCATCCGCATCAAGTCCGACTTCTCCATCAAGATGCGGAACACCCTGGCCCTCCAGCGCATCAAGTTCGAGAAAGAGATCAACGACATGAAGAAGCGCATGGAGGAGTACTCGGAGTACACGAAGGCGGACGATTACCTCAAGAAGCAGGAGGAGGAGATCCGCCAGAAGGAGAGGACCCTTGAGCAGAGGGAGGAGGAGCTGGAGGAGCTCCATGCCAAGGGACTTGCCCCCTCCGGTGACGGGGCGGCCGCCATCGCTGATTCGAAGGACATCGCCGAGCTCCGCGAGATCATCGAGGAGCAGGCCATGGAGGTCTCCCAGTTGGAGACCAAGGTGAACCGGGCCCGCGCCGATGGAGAGGAGGCCAAGGTGGATGCGGAGAAGGAGAAGCGCAGGCGGTCCGAGCTCGAGAACGAGCTGGACAACCTGAAGAAGGGCTCCATCGCCATGATGAAGTACGTCACCTCCATGCAGCGCAAGAAGGCCGAGGAGGAGGTCCTCGACCTCCGGTCGAACCTGGAGGAGGAGAGGAAGCGCCGCGAGGACCTGGAGCAGGACCTCAAGAGGAAGGAGGCGGCCCTCCGTGCCACCGATGGGGACGTGGACGCGGCCATCGCCGAGGCGGTCTCGGCGGGAGCGAAGGGCATGGACGGGGAGACCATCGCCAAGCTCAACGCGCAGTTGCGCAAGCGCGCCACCGTCCTGGAGGCCAAGGAGAAGGACCTGGAGCTGAAGAAGCGCAAGGTCCTCAGCCAGGTCAAGAAGCTCAAGGACGAGAGGGAGAAGATGGTCTCCGCCGAGAGGGAGGCCCTCGACGATCGCATGTCACAGTTACCCGACTTCCAGCAGCAGCTCATGGAGAAGAACGAGCAGGTCAGGGACTACAGGTCCCAGGTAGAGGTGCTCAACGACGAGCTGTCCAGGGTCAAGAAGGCGGTAGAGTACAAGGACGAAGAGTTCGAGCGCCGCAAGCAGGAGCTGGAGTACAAGGAGAAGATAATAGAGAAGGAGCAGGCGAGCCTCCACGAGGCCAAGCAGGCCGCGGGTGGCTCCACCGAGGTGCTGGCGGCCCAGAAGGAGGTGGACCGCCTCGAGAAGGTCATCGCAGGGAAGGAATCCGAGCTCAAGGCGAAGGAGGCCTTCCTGGCGAACAAGGAGAGGGAGTTGCAGATCAAGGAGCAGGCGGTCATCTCCGACAACCTGGAGGTCGCAGCCCAGGAGCGGGATGCGGAGTTGCAGTCCAAGAAGGCAAAGACAGGCGCCGCCCGTCTCGACGACCTGCTCTTCGGCGGTCTTCCCCTGGGCGCCAACGTGCTGCTCACCGGTCCCCCCTTCATCGGGAAGGAGGTGTTGGTGGAACGCTTCATAGTGGAGGGCATCACCAAGGGCATCCCCGCGGTCCTCATCCTCTCCGACGCATCACCCGCGGAGATGCGGGCCGCCCTGGCCACCCACGTCCCCTCGGTAGAGGAGTACGAGCGCCTCGGCCTCCTCAAGTACATCGACGTGTACAGCATACCCATGGGCGTGGAGCAAGAGGAGGACAACGAGAACATCGCCTACCTCAAGGAGGCCACCGCGTACCAGGACATCATCGCGGCCATGGACAAGTTCACCAAGGCGCTGCGCAAGGACCACGACTACTTCCGGGTCATCGTGGTGTCCATCTCGACCTTCATCACCTACTCGGACGTGAAGGCCACCTACGGATTCCTGCAGAAGCTGACCGGTCGCCTCAAGCGCACCAACTCCGTGTCCCTCTTCCCCATCGACGAGGGCATGCACACACAGACGGACATCCAGATGCTGGGGCACGTCATGGACGGTTCGTTCCAGTTCAAGGCCGAGAACCTGAAGACCTACATCAGCATCCAGGGCGTCTGCGACACCCAGTCGAGGGACTGGATCCAGTACCAGTACACCAAGAAGGGCCTCAACATCGGGTCCTTCACCCTGACGCACATCCGTTGACGTGGTGACCATCCTTCTGGCGCCGTCGCGCCCGAGCCTTCCACCTCAGAAGTCGGATTCGTCCAGCGCGTACATCAGGTTGTACTGGATCTTGCCGAGGAACTCCGTGGGCACTGGTTCCTGGCCCTTCTTCGCCCGTATCTCGTTCACCCGCTTGGCGAAACCGTCCAGGTCCCTGTGGCGCAACAGCTGGATCTCCTCGCGTGAGAGTATGTCCGCCAGCTCCGCCTCCAGCTCCTTGGCGCGCTTCCGTTCCCGTGCTCCCTTGACGACCGAGTAGGCGATGAGCGAGAGACTGGCTATGATGACCACGACAACGGCCAGGCCCAGCCAGGTGTCCGCATCTGCCATGTCGACCACGTCATCACCCCATGATCTCCCAGAAGGTCCGGTTCCATGCCTCCTCGAGGTCGGCCACCGATATGTCCAGGAGCACCTTCTTCCCGAGGGTCATGCGCAGGGACGGGCCCGGGCCTTCCCCGTCGGGGTCCTTCGCCTTCGCCTTGCCCTTGCCCTTCGCCTTCGGCCTTCCCCGCTTCCGCGGTGCGCCCTTCACGGTGCCCAGCTTCGTCAATGGTACCCCGGCCTTCTTGAACAGGGACTCAACGGACCGGGCCTTTCCGGGCGGAACCTCGATGACCCACCGGGTGTTGGATTCGGAGAACAGCAGGGCGACGGGCCTCGTCCTCCCCAGGGGGGCGATGTCCACCGCCGCACCCAGCTGGCCTCCTATGCACATCTCGGCCAGCGCCACGGCGAGGCCGCCGTCGGACACGTCGTGGCAGGATGCCAGCCAGCCCTTCCCCATGGCCTCGAGGAGGGCGTCGACGGATGCGGAGAGCAGCTTGAGGTCCACGCCAGGCGCCCTGGAATGGGGTGCGTCGTAACGCGCGTAGAGGGCGGAGCCCGCCATCTGGTCCCGGGCCTTTCCGACCATGTAGATGCGGTTGCTGGCCGCCTTCAGGTCCGAGGTCACGGCCTTGGACACGTCGTCCATGAGGCCCACGCCCATCAACGATGCCGTGGGCGGCACGTAGCTGTCCAGCGTCTCGTTGTAGAAGCTGACGTTCCCCGAGGGCGTCGGCAGGTCCAGGTACCGTAGCACCTCCCCCACACCGCGCAGGGTCTCCACGAACTCGCCCATGCGCTCGGGCACCTCCGGGTTGCCGAAGTTCAGGCAGTTGGTCATCGAGTGGGGCCGGGCGCCCACCGCCACCAGGTTGCGCACCAACTCGTCAACGACCGTCAGGCCGCCCCGGTAGGCGTCGACCGATGCCAGGCGGGGATTGTACGCGGTGGAGACGGCCAGGCCCTTCCTCGAACCCTCGATGGGGGCCAGCACGCAGGCGTCCTGGGGACCGGCGTGGCCGACCACGCCGCTGAGGGGAGGCACCACCGTGGCGCCCCGCACCTGGTGGTCGTACTGCCGGATCACGTACTCGCGGCTGCACAGGTTCATGTCGGCCAGGAGTCCGAGCAGCTCCTTGCCCACGTCCATGGACGGCGGCAGCGAGCCCTCGGGCTTCCTGCGCTCCGCGCCCTTGACCTTGTAGGGCCTGCAGTACTCGGGTCCCTTGGTGAAGAAGTCCAGGTCCAGGTCCACCACGACCACGCCGTCGTACCACACCCTGACCCGGTGGTCCGGTATGGTGTGGCCGAGGACGGTGGCCTCCACGTCCCACAGGTCGAAGATGGCTAGCACCTCCTCGACGTCGTCAGGAGCCACGGCCAGCATCATACGCTCCTGGGACTCGCTCACCCATATCTCCCACGGCTCCAGCCCCTCCTCCTTGAGGGGCACCCTGGAGATGTCCACCTCGGCGCCCACGCCTCCCGCCAGGGCGATCTCGCCCGTGACGCAGCTGAGGCCGCCGCCTCCCAGGTCCTTCATGCCGCGCAGGAGGCCCTTCTCGTTGACCTCGAGGCATGCATGGATGAGGGGCTCCTTGGTGATGGGGTCGCCCAGCTGCACCGCGCCTCGGGAGGCCTCCTCGGACTCCTCCGTCAGGACCGCCGAGGCGAAGGTGACGCCGTGGATGCCGTCGCGCCCCGTACGACCGCCCGTCAGGATGAGCACGTCGCCCACCCCCTTGACGGCGCTGCGGGAGACCTTGTCCCGCCGGACCACACCGAGGCAACCCACGTTGACGATGCAGTTGCCCACGTAGCCCTTGTCGAAGTACAGGCCGCCCGACACGGTGGGGATGCCGATGCGGTTGCCGTAGTCGCGGATGCCCGCCACCACGCCGCTCAGGAGGTACTTGGGGTGCTTGACCCCCACGGGCACCTCCTCGTGGGGGATGTCCAGGGGACCGAAGTAGAGGGGGTCGACCAGGGCCACGGGCTGGGCGCCCATGCACAGCACGTCCCTGATGATGCCCCCGATGCCGGTGGCGGCACCGCCGTAGGGCTCGATGGCGCTGGGGTGGTTGTGGCTCTCGATGCGCAGGGCGTAGGCCCACTCGTCGTCGATGGCCATCACGCCCGCGTCGTCCCTGGCGAGGACGTCAGGGGTGTCCACCATCAGGATGTGCTCCTTGAGGTAGTGGAGCGAGCTCTTGTAACAGCAGTGCTCGGACCACGCCTGCCCCAGGGCCTGGAGCTCCACATCGGTGGGGTTGCGGCCCTCGCCCGTGAAGTGCTCCTGTATGCGGGACAGCTCCTCGACCGAGAGGCCCAGGGCCAGGTCGTCGCTGATCCGCTCCAGGTCGTGGGGGAAGGCCTCCCGGATGTTGACGTCCAGGAGGGGGAAGTCGCAGAGGCGTTCGTTGTAGTACATCGATGACCGACCCCGCTTCAGAGGATCCTGACAGAGTAGTTGTGTATCACCGGGTTCGCCAGGAGCTTTTCGCACATGTCCTCGAGCATCTCGAGGGCCCGCTGCTCGTTCCTCTCCTCGAGCTGCACGTGATAGACCTTGATGGTGTTGACCGTACCGATGCCCTCGAAGCCCAGCAGGGAGAGGGTCTTCTCGACGTTCTTCCCCTCTGGGTCCGCGACTCCCTTCTTCAGCTCAACCCTGACCTCTGCATCGACCACTGAATCCCTCCGCTGGATGGGCCCTCGGGTCCTCAGTGCTCCGTAAGGCGAAGGGCGATAATAAGCCTGTCGTGTCGTCTTCCCCGCATGGGGTGCCCGTGGCGTGGACGATGGACCTCAACGGTCCTTCCGCTCGAGGGCCTGCTCCACCATCCGCATGGCGCAGAGGTCCCCGCACATCGAGCACGCCTCCTCGTCATCGGGGTTGCAGGCCGCCCGGAGGTCGCGGGCCTTCTCGCTGTCGAGGGCGAGGTCGAACATCCGCTCCCAGTCGAGGGCCTTCCTGGCCTCGGCCATCGCCAGGTCCCTGTCCGAGTCAAGGCCACGGGCGAGGTCGGCCGCATGGGCCGCGATGAGGCTGGCCACCACCCCCTCGCGGACGTCCTCCTCCCCGGGGAGCCCTATGTGCTCCGTGGGGGTCACGTAGCACAGGAAGTCGGCGCCGGCCCAGGCAGCGAGGGTCCCGCCGATAGCGCCGGTGATGTGGTCGTAGCCCGGGGCCAGGTCGGTGACGATGGGTCCGAGGACGTAGAAGGGGGCGCCCTTGCAGGCAGCCTTCTGAAGCCGCACGTTGGCCTCGATCTCGTGGATGGGTATGTGACCCGGTCCCTCGACCATCACCTGCACGCCCGCGTCCCAGCTCCGCTCCACCAGCTCGCCGAGGAAGAGGGTCTCCTGGATCTGGGCCCGGTCGGTGGAATCGGCCACGCTCCCGGGACGGAGGCCGTCACCGAGGCTGAGGGTGATGTCGTGCTCGCGGGCGATGTCGAGCAGCTGGTCGAAACGGGAGTAGAGGGGGTTCTCCTCCTCGTTGTGGAGTATCCAGGCGACCAGGAAGCTGCCTCCCCGGCTCACCACGCCGGTCACCCGGCCCTGCCGCTGTAGGCGCTCCACCGTCTGCTTGGTGATGCCGCAATGTACGGTGACGAAGTCCACACCGTCCCTCGCGTGGGCCTCGATGCCGCCCAGCATGTCGTCTCCGGACATCTCCACGATGCTGGATTCCCGGGCGGCCGTGACCCCCGCCTGGTAGATGGGCACCGTGCCGATGGGAACGTCCAGGGCGTCGATGATGGCACGACGGATGGCATCGATGTCGCCCCCGGTGGACAGGTCCATCACCGTGTGGGCGCCGTACTTGACGGCCACCATCGCCTTGCGGACCTCCTCGTCGAGGGAGGACCGGTCCCTGGAGGAGCCCACGTTGGCGTTGACCTTGATCCGGAGGCCCTCCCCGATGCCGAGGGGACGGGCCCGTCCCACCACGTTGCGGGGGATCACGGTGCGACCGGCGGCCACCGACCTGCGGAGCCTCTCGGCGTCGACGCCCTCGGCCCTGGCGACCTCCTCGATATCGGGAGTTATCCGGTCCCGAGCCTCGTCCAGCATAGTCACGGACCGACGTGAGGGAGACTATGGATATAAAGCTTGTCCCAGCCCTCCAGGCGGTCCCGCAGGGGGTGGTCGGAGCACCCCTCCCCGGGTCCCTCCAGGTCCACTCTGGTGACCCATCTGTCCCTCGGGAAACAAATAAATAGGCTGAGACCGAATAACCCCTCCCGTTAGGGAGGACGGTCAAATGGCGAGAGAGCTCGTGAAGACCTACATCAAGGGTTTCGATGAGAAGCTGGGTGGTGGCATTCCCGAGGGTTCCGTGGTCCTCGTGGTCGGGGAACCGGGAACGATGAAATCCTCGTTGGCATTCAACATCCTGTTCTACAACGGTATTAATGAGGGCAAGCCCGGCCTGTACATCTCGCTGGAGCAGTCCCGTGAGAGCCTCATGGACCACATGTCCGGGATGAACATGGACCTGTCGGTCTGCGAGGACCAGGTCAACATCCTGGACCTGGGACTCATAAGGAAGAACCTCACCATGCTGGCCGACCAGTCCTGGATGCACGTGTTCAAGATGTACGTCGAGAACCTGCAAAAGAGCCACGATTTCAAGCTCCTGGTCCTCGACTCCCTGCCCGTGCTGGAGCTGCTGGCCGAGTTCAAGTCGCCCAGGGCGGACCTGTTCCACTTCTTCGAGTGGCTGAGGGACCAGGAGATCACCACGATCCTGGTATCAGAGATGAGCCAGGACAGCCCGGCGTACGCCAAGTACGACGAGGACTTCCTGGCGGACGGCATCTTCCACGTGAAGATGGAGAAGGTGGACGACATCAATATCCAGCGCCGCCTGCGGTGCGTCAAGATGCGGTCGGCCAACCACAGCCCCAACTTCTTCACGCTGCTGTTCCACGACGGCACCTTCGAGGTGACCAGGGTCATCGGCGAATCGAGCTGAGGCCCCCTCATCCGACGGGCCGGTCCCCTCGACCAACCATGCAACAGCCCTGGCCATGGCCCTGACGGTCGGCAGGCTGGACCATGGGACAGAAAACAGGGGCGGGCCTGGGACCCTGTGCAGGATGCCTACCGGGGTCCCAGTGCTTGGAACATCGCCTCAGGCTACGGTCTCGACCTTCTTGACGCCAGGCACCAGCTCCTTGAGCTGGCGCTCCACGACGTTGAGGGAGGTCATCGTAGAGTAGGGGCAGTGGGCGCAGGCGCCCCTGAGGGCGACCTTCACGTGTCCGGTCTCCTCGTTGACATCGATGAGCTCCACGTCGCCGCCGTCCATCTGCAGGGCGGGCCTGATCCGGGTGTTGAGGACATTCTCGACCTCTTCGCGCATATCATGTACCTCCTTACGCCCCCGGGCATGTTCGTCCAGGGTGCTCTTGCTTGGGAATGTCCCCTAAAGGGAGGGGGTGGATTTCAAGCTTTCCCCGCCACCGTGAGGTGCGGGGTCGGAGGGCGGATCCTCCCGGGGCACGCCGACGGTCAAAATCAGGTCAAAGGATTTGCAATCCACGCGCGTCGGGATTTTTGATAATTCGAACTCGTCCCCTGGAGGAGCGCTTAACATGATAACGGATCGGTGGGGGTGGACAGTGGAATTCTGGCAAGCGTTGGGGCCGTCCGATATCTTTATGTATGCATAAGGAATTCTCCGCAGCACCGGAGGGATCCCTACGAGCCATCATACTAAGTGGTTAGTAGCCATAGTGCTAGTGCTTGCAACTGCCCTGCTCCTACTCGTTTCCGGCTCCGTCGCCGCGGCTGACACGACCGCGCCGACGCTAGTCATTCCGGAGGACGTACCTGGAGCGGATGTCATCGTGTTCCTTGGGGACAGCTACACCTTTGATGCTAGCTCCTCGACCGATGACACGGGCATAGTCGACTACCTGTTCGAGTTTTGGGACGGAACCACGCAGATCTCGAAGAGAACAGTGACGGGACAGTACACCTACACGTTCCTGAACTACGGCCAGACATGGGTCAAGGTGATCGCGCGTGATGCGGCCGCCAACGAGGCGGAGGGATGGTTCTCCATCGACGTGGCCGAGCTCATGACGACGGACCTGGTGATCCAGGACACCACGTACACCGTGGACCACA
>CBDUQW010000076.1:0-15793 GCA_965369625.1 uncultured Thermoplasmata archaeon
ATCTGGTCCTTATAGAGGCGTTATTGAAGGAGCATTCGGCAGAGTATGCGTGGCGGGAGGTGAAGCCCACAAGTGAGGATATGAAGGTTCTATCGATGGAACCTCAGTGAATATTGTCCCAAGGCCCCCGCGATGGAAACCTTTATCAATTCCCCGGAAACTGTACATAACCGTCGTTTCGTGGGAGGTATCGAATTGAGAACAGTCCGTCTGATGTGCTATGCGATAATCTGTATGCTGCTGTTACAGGGCCTTGGACCTGTCTCCACGATGGCAGAGGTTGCCGGTGACCGCGGCAGCGACGGGGACGACGCGCAGGTCCTCCGCATCGCCATGCGGCAGGACATGCCGAATTTCAACAATTTCGATCTGAACTCGAATTCGGTATGGAAGGACTACGTCATCGGCAAGTGGTGCTGGGAGGGTCTGTCCGGACTGGACCCTGGCGGCAATGTCTTCCCGCGGCTTGCCGAGGATTGGACCTTCGACGAAACCACATTGACGGTGAACATCACGCTGCGCGACGAAGTGAAGTTCCACGACAACGAGACCATGGACGCCGACGACGTCGTGTTCTCGTACACCGCCCTCCGGGACGGCACCACCGTCTCCCGCGCCATCGTGTCGGCCTTCGATGCCGACGGCGACGGGACCTGCAGCGCCGAGGAGATAGACGGCACCGTCGACTCGGACTCCGACGGCACCTTCGAGGGCGTCAGCAAGGTGTCCTCGACCAAGGTGAAGATGGTGATGGGCTCGGTCCACCTCCAGTTCTTCCAAGACACGCTGGGCGTGCCCGTCATCCCCCAGCACATCTGGAAGGACCACCTGACCGCAGGGGGTGCGATAGACATCCTCTGGAACACCGATGTCAAGGCGACCATCGGCACGGGGCCCCTCTACTACCACTCCGGCCGCAACGACGAGTTCCGTTACCTCCGCGCATTCCCGGACTACTGGGGAACGAGGTTCAACACGCCGTCGGGCCACTGGCTCTACCCCCAGGAGGTCGACGCGATCAACTTCACGCTCTACTCCACCGTGGATGCCGCCATCCAGGCCCTGAAGGGCGGGCGGGTCGACCACATCCCCTGGACCATCGACCATGGCTACATGCCCGACCTCATCATGGACCCCCGGACCGACGTAGCGACCATCCCGGACAACGGGTACTTCTACCTGGCCTTCAACATGAAGCGGGAGCCGATGAACTACATCTCCTTCAGGAAGGCTGTCAGCCACGTGATCGACAAGGAGACCATCGTGGAGAGGTACATGGGCGGATACGGGCAACAGGGCGACTCCTGCCTGCCGCCCTTCTGGGCCGACTGGTACAACAGCTCCGTCAAGATCTACCCCTACGACCTCGACCTTGCAAAGATGGAACTGGAGGACGGTGGCTTCACCGGCGTCGGTACCGTCCTCAAGATGCCCACGGGCCGACCCGTGCCCCCCCTCGTCATCCTGACGCCCCCCATGGACTACGACCCCATACGCGTCAAGGCCGGGGAGATGATCGCCAAGGAACTCCGGAAACTGGGCATCAACGTGGTCGCCAAGACGGTGGACTTCGATACCCTGGTCTCGAGGATGAACAGCTTCGACTACGATATGCTCATCATCGGTTGGTCTCTGTCGTCCGATCCCGTCGCCAACGTGTTCGACATTCTCGGCCCGAAGAGCTCCCAGAACTACTTCGGTTTCTGGGGCGGGTCCGTCGAGAATCCCTGGTACAGCCACCTGGGAGGCGTGAGCACCCGGGCCGACGCGGAGACCGTGAACCTGGCCGTGAAGCTCCACCAGCTGGGGATCAAGGCCAAGGACACCTTCGACCGTGACGAGCAGTTGTTCTACACGAAGTGGGGCCAGGGCATCGTCTCCGATGCCGTCCCCATCGACGTGCTCTACCACCGGGTGAACCTCCTCGCGATCTCCACCGCATGGTCGGGGTGGATCGCCCAGTTCGGCGGGCTGATGAACGTCTACACGATCGGGGCACTGAGCACCGAGAGGGTGCCGCCCCCCATCGAGGTCATCAACGCCATACTGAACGTCCCTGACAAGCTGCCCGAGGGCCTGGCCATCCCGGGCAATGTCATGGTCTTCAACATAAATGGCACGCCCCTCAACGGCGTCACGGTCGACCTGACGGGAGCTCGCATGAACTTCTCCCCCGACAATGGAACGACGGGACCCGATGGTGTGTTCTACTTCAATGTGACGGGCACGTCCCACGGTTACGCCACCCTCACCGCCGACGCGTATGATGGCGTCCATGCGGCGACGACCTCGAAGGTCATCCAGGTGGTGGCCGGAGTGCCCTCCACCGCCTTCCTCCAGGTCATGCCGGACGACCTCTTCCTGGGGCTGGGGGAGAGCACCGATGTGGTCCTCACCGTCACCGACGGGAACGGCGACGGGATAGCGGGCGTCGACGTCGCGTTGGACAAGAACCTGATGGGCTACGGCTCCGTCAACACCTCCAAGGTGACCACCAACGCCATCGGCTCCGCGTCCATCATGTACACAGCCCCCTCGAGCTTCCCGATGAACGCGCACAGAGAGGTCCGCCTCTCGCTGTCGCCTTCCGATACCTCCGGGTACCCCATGACCCGAGTGAACACCGTCACCCAGTTCCTGGTGCTGAGGAACGAGGAAGCCAGCGAGTGGCACTTCGTCTCCATCGAGAACGTGACCCGGGTAGCGTGCGACGATACCAACGACACCACGGTCATCACGATAAAGGCCTTCGACGAGGACGGAGACCCCCTGGCCGAGACGATCGACATCACCTGCTCCAACACCGACGGGCTGGATAGCTTCGACGACAGCATCACGACCAACTCCACGGGCGTTGGCAAGACCACCATCAAGTGGGCCGACGGGGTCGAGATGAACTCGACCCAGGTGTTCTTCAAGAGCGCGGGCGCCATCAACAGCGTCGGTGCAGGTGTTTCGCTGCTCTACAAGGGCAACTCCGCGAGGGACCTCTATGGTGGATACTTCCAGCTCGAGGGCGGTGGGACGCCCCTGCTGGCGCCCGACAGCGGCGGCGACCTGACCTGGGAGGTGTGGGTGTACGACCTCAACAACACCCTCGCCGACGTGCCCGTGTCCTTCATCATTGGCGAGCCCTCGGATGGCAGCACCACCATGATGGTGGACGCCCCGGACCATCTGTGGAGCAGCCTGTGGGACTACTCCAGCATCAACATCTTCACGGATGCCGATGATGGTAGCATAGCCGCCGGTGGGTACTTCTTGTCCGACAAGATGACCGACCAGGAGATCGCCTCCATTCCCAACAACCTGTACGACTCGTGGGAGTTCATCTACGACGATTGGTACGGCGGCGTCGTCGACGAACTGGAGGACATGACCGCCGTGCAGATCGAGGATGGACACTGGCAGGTGCAGGTAGAGAGGGACTCCGTGGTGCTCTCGGACAACGTCCCGCAGCTCATCATCGTTCCGAACGGTGTGGCCGGCTTCTTCGCCACGCCCGACTACGCCAACTTCTGGTGGCAGATAGACGGAGAGACGGCCTGGAGGACCGAGTTCGTGATGGGAAGGACGGACACCATCTACTCCCCCAAGTACGAGTTCGACAGGGGCATTCTCAGGGACTACGCGCCGGGGAACACCACCAACGTGGACATCTGGGTATTCGACGTGGACGAGAAACCCGTGGTGGGTATGGGCGTCAGGGCCTTCGTCAAAGTTTACGGATCCTCGCCCTTCTTCCGGGTGGATGCGTCCGGACCCACCAACGCCCTGGGCAGGACCTCGGCCACCGTGACGGGGCTGACCGCGGACTCCGGGAGCAACCCGCTGGTCTATCCTGTCAGGCAACCGATGTACATCCAAGCCGACGCGGCCTACGGATGGTGCGTCCTTGCCGGGGTGGAGATATTCGACCTGCCGGTTCAGCTGTTCGTGGACCTCCAGGTTACGCCGATCACGTCCCAGGCCACCCGGGTCACCAAGGTACAGGCCAAGGCGACCGTCTTGGACGAGAGTGGTTCGAAAGTGTTCAATGTCCCGGTGGAGTTCTGGATGGACGGAGGTGCCAACGGTACATCGAGCGACAACACGGACGCCAACGGCGTTGCCTCGGTTATCTTCGACATCCCCGCGATACCGGTGAACGGGTCATTCAACATAGCAGGTGTCACAGCATCGGTAACGAAGGAAGGATACGGAGCGGCGTCCGCCACGCACTCCCTGCTCTCCCACGGCTTCTCGAACCAACTCCCGGTTATCGACAACCTGAACATCCCCGTCACCGGCTACGAGACCCAGAACACCACATGGAATATCACTGGACGGGCCACCGACGATTGGCCCCTCATCCGCGTGGCTGTCGACCTGGACGGAGGCGGACCTGGTGAGCTAGACCTCGACGGCGACAACTGGACGTTCGTGATGGTGGACCTCTCCGTTGGCGATCACACCGTCAACATTACGGTGACGGACCAGTGGGGGCTCAAGGTCACGCTGAAGATAACGTTCACGATACTTCCTCCCCCCAACGACGCGCCGGTCATAGACCGGGTCAGCATCCCCGACACTGGTTACGAGACCAGGGACACGACATGGTCCATCACAGGCAGGGCCACCGACGACTGGTCGATAGTGCTGCTGACGGCCAGTCTGGACGGGAAGGACCCGGTGGACCTGACCCTCACCGACGACACATGGGAGTTCCTCATGGTGAACCTCAACGTGGGCGAGCACGTCGTCGTGATTACCGTGGAGGACGAGTGGGGTCTCGTCGTCGTTCGGACATTGACGTTCACCGTGCTGCCGCCACCGAACACGCCGCCGGTGATCACGGGGCTCAGCATACCGGACACGGGCCACGAGACAAGGGATACGACGTGGTCCATCGTGGTAAGCGCAACGGATGACGGGCCCATCGAGCGGGTCACGGCCTCCCTGGACGGCGGCGAAGATGTGGAGCTCTCTATCTCCGGAGGCGAGTGGCCCTTCCAGATGTCCGACCTCACCGTGGGCGAGCACACGGTGACGTTCACGGTGGAGGACCACGAGGGATCGACCGATGAGCGCACGGTCACCTTCACGATCCTGGAGCCGCCCAACTTGCCTCCCAGCATCAGCACCCTCTCCATCCCGGAGAATGGCTACGAGACCGAGGACACTACTTTCTCCATAACGGGCAAGGCAACCGATGACTGGACTGTGGTCCGGGTGTCCGCCTCCCTGGACGGCGGGGACCCGGTGGAGCTGTCCATCTCGGATGACGACTGGTCCTTCGATCTGGAGGAGCTTGGCGTGGGCGAGCATTCGGTCACGATAACGGTGGAGGACGAGTGGGGGCTGGTGGTGAGCAGGACCATCACGTTCACGATACTGGCGCCCCCTCCTGTGAACCGACCGACCGTGCTGGGGGAGCTCAACATCCTGGACGGCCACACTATCGAGGCGGGCGAGGAGCTCAATATCAGTGGCAAAGTGTCCGACGACCTGGGGCTGGAATGGGTCAGGATCTCCCTCGACAACGGCACGCCGGTGGATGTGCATGTGGAAGGCGAGGACTGGTGGTACCTGTTCACCGATCTTGCTGCGGGCGAGCACCAGGTCAGGGTGACGGCGCGGGACAGCCACGGGCTGGAGGTCGAGAGGACCGTCGACCTCACCGTGAGGGAGGCGGAGGAGCCGCCCCCGGAGGATGAGGACGGTACGATGCTCTACGTCGGCATCGCCGCGGCCGTGATCGTCGTCGCGCTCCTCGTGGTGTTCATCATGACGAGGCGTCGTGGCGGGGCGTGACCCAAGGAGATGTACCCGGGAAGAAGGGAGTGAGGACCGTGGCTCCTCACCCGTGTCCATGACGGACGCATCGAGCTCAGCGTGAGCGGCCGGGGTCTCCGCCCCACTCCAGCGTCCACCAGCCCTTCCGTCCCACGTAGACGGCCACGACGATGGCCAGGAGCACGATCAGCCCTACGTACATCATGCTCACCCCGGACACGTGCATGTCGTCCTCCACCGTGGTGACGAAGTAGACCACGCTCTCCTCCTCGCCGTCGGTCACGGTGATGGAGATCACGTGCCTCCCCGCCTCCAGTCCGCTGAGGTCCAGGGTGGTGTCGCCCGTCACGGAGGTCCTCAGCACCTCCCCCGACACGTCGGACTCGACGATCACGTCCAGGGGCTCGTCGATGGAGCCCTCGGGGAAGTCCAGGTCCACCTCAAGCCCGTCGCCCTTCACCGTGCTCCCGTCGAGGTCAGGGTCGATCCTCGGCGTGGGAACGTTGATGCTGGCGACCCTGATGTTCAACGAGGCCTCGACCCTTTCGCCGGCGGGGTCGGAGACCACCACCCTCAGCACGGTGGCGGTCGCCCTGTAGGGGACCCATTCGATGATCGGGCCGTTGCCGATGGGTTCATCGTTGGCGTACCATTCGTACGTAAGGTCCCCGGGGTCGTCGTCGGGGTCGTAGGCTATGGCGAGCAGCTGGTAGGTCTCCAGGGTGAACACCGTGTCACCCTCGCCGATGCCCATGATCATCACACTTCCGGGGGGCAGGTTCTCCCCGGTGAAGGCGAACACCACGTTGATCGCCATGGTCTCGGAGGACGCGTCGATCACCGTTATCTTCACCAAACGCTCACCCTCCCACCCGTCCGCGGCGGTCGGAGTGAAGCTGATGACCCCGGTGAGCCGGTCCACCTGCACCAGGGTGGAGTTGCTCCTGAAGGTCAGCGCCTCTCCGGGATCAACGGGCAGGCCGTCCACGAGCCGGGGCTCCATGTCGGGGTCACTGGCGTCCACCTGGTACCAGTAGTGGACGCCCGCCTTCAGCATCTGCATGGGGATGTAGTCTATCCTCGGGCGGTCGTTCTCGTTGACGACCTCGAACACCACAAGGGAGGAGACGGAGGCGGCCATGGCGTCCGTCGCCGTTATGGTCACCTCCCACACACCCACGTGCTCGTTCTCGGGGGTGAAGGAGATGCGCCCGGTGTCCGCGTCGATGACGAAGAGCTCGGTGTGGTCGTTGGTGAAGACGAGGCCGTCGTCGCCGTCCCAAGGGTCCGGTTCCAGCAGGGGCACGGTGAAGGTGTACAGTTGGTCCTGGCGGAGCACCTGCCTGCCGATGTGGCGGAACTCGGGCGGGCGGTATGGCGAGACGACGGTTATCAGGATCTCCTGCTGGTCGGACCGGCCCTTCGAGTCCGTGACGGTGATGGTGAAGAAGTAGTCCCCCAGGTCGTCCTCGGTGGGGGTCCAGGTCACCACTCCCGTCTCCACGTTGGTCTTCAACTTCGTGGTGTCGTCCCGGTAGGTGATGCGGTCGCGGAACTCGGGAGGGAGCAGCAGGTCCGGATCCTCGACGTACAGGGAGACATCGAGCTCGAAGACCCCGTCCACGTAGGCGGTCATCGGCGGGATGTACAGGAGCACGGGCGGGTCGTTGACGTTCAGCACGAAGAGCACCAGCTCCATCACGTCCATGGCCCCGTCGGGGTCCTTCACGGTGACGTTGAAGATGTTGTCGCCCACGTGCTCGTTCCGGGGGACGAAGGCTATCTGCCCGCTGGCCGTGATATCGAAGAGGTCGCAGTCGTCGCTGTACGTGAGGGGGTCGTCCTCCACATCGGTGGCTGAAAGGTTGAAGCTGTAGTAGGTGTCCTGCTCG
Organism: uncultured Thermoplasmata archaeon; assembly: GCA_965369625.1. Classification (GTDB taxonomy): domain Archaea; phylum Thermoplasmatota; class DTKX01; order DTKX01. The sequence continues at coordinate 7,668 of CBDUQW010000076.1, forward strand.
GCGTCGGGCAGCACCAGCCCCTTCCAGCGTGGTGCGTCGTTGACGGGAAGGACCACCACGAGCACAGAGGGATGGATGGAAGAGCCAGCGGAGTCGGTCACAGCCAGCTTCACGTACTCCTGCCCGTTCCAGTTGGGCTCCCTGTTGACGAAGGTCAGTACGTTCTCGCCCTTCGATGTCACTGAGATGTTAGGAGAGCCCTCGGATGATACTGTGATGTCCTGGCCTTCAATGTCATAGAAGCAACCGTCCAGGTCGATATCGATCGGTTCGTCCTCGTTCAGGGAGATGTTGAGGATGCAGTCCCCCACGCGAGGGAACGGGTCCTTGAGGTGGATTTCCCACCAGGTCGTGTTGTGGTCCGTGCCGTCGAAGACCCGCAGGGTCACGTTGAGGGTGTTCCCCCGCCGGTACTTCTCCTCGGCCGAGTTGCGGGGGATGATGATCATGGTGGAGTTGGTCTTCCAGTCCTCCCGCGCGACCCCGTTCTCGGTCCAATGGTACGAGAGGATGTCGTCGTTGTCGTCCCGGGCGAAGACGGAGAGGTCCACCGTCGTCGCCACCTCGACCTCGAACCCGTTGACATCGGGCGTCTTCTTCACTATCTCCGGGGGCGCGTTGGCCTCCTCGGCCATCCACACCATGAGGTCGTCCAGGGCCCACCAGCTGTTGGACATCGCACTCCGCTTGATCATGACCCATCGGAACTGCACCGTCTGGCCGGCGTAGTTGCCCAGGTGGAAGCCATAGATGTAGTGATACCACCCGTCGGTGAAGTCGCCGGGAACGTTGTCCGCTCCAGGCGTGTTCCCGTCGATCTTTGTGAGGCTGGACCATTTTGACATGTTGGATGCCTTGAACTGTAGGTCGATGGAGTCCTGCCCGGTTCCGCGCATGCGCCCGGTAAAGAAGAACTGTAACCAGATCATCTCCACCGTGGGGGCCAGGGGGTGGTCGTACGAGGTGTTGTAGTGCCGGAGGTCCACCACGGGCGAGTACAGCATGTGGCCCGAGGCGTTGGTGGTGCCCCTCTTCGACCAGTACCAGCTGTTGCTGGGGGTGTTGTGGTGGTCCGTGTCCAGCGACCAGTCGCCCTCGGCCTTCCATTCCGTGGTGCCGTTCTCCAGGTCGTCCAACCACTCGCACACGCGGACGTCGACGGTGGCGTTGTCGTCAATGGTCCTCACGTCGGAGGACAGGATGACCTCGGTGCCCAGGGCATACATGCCCGACCTGCCGACCTTGATGGTGAAGACCACATCGCCCGTCATCCTCGAGTCCAGGGAGATGCCCCTGGTGACGGAGAGGGCGGGGTTGCCCGTGATGGTGGTCAGGGTGAGGCGGACGTCGACGGAGGTCTCGTCGGTGTCTCCGTGGTTCTCGACATGGGCCGTCACCGTCACCCACTCGTGAGAGTGGAGGGTGGCCGCGATGGGCTGGTAGAACTGGCGGTTGTCCCAGTCCTGGGTCCAGAAGCCGGTGTTGAAGGCGTCGGTCAAGATGGGGTGGTGGTCGGTAACGTCGATGTACCAGTTCATGACCGAGTGGTCGGGCAGGCTCAGCGTCGGTGCGCCCAGCCAGGTCATCACCTTATCGACGAGGTCCTGCCGGTCGGTGGCCGAGGCGATGCAGGCCACGTCCAGGCCGAAGGTGACGGCCCGGGAGACGCCGTTGTCGTACGCCACCGCCCGAGGCTCGTCGTCGTGGGCCTTGCCCCAGTAGTCCACAGAATCGCCCTGGAGGACGGTGAGGGCGCCGGGGGCGGGGCGAAGGAGCGTGCACGTCAAGCTGGCCTGGTCGCCGTACTGGTCGAAGAAGGGGCGGGTTTCGTAGCTCTCGGAGCCGGTCATGACGGCGCTGGAGGTGGTGTTGACGGGGTCAGGCGTGCCGGAGTGGATCAAGACCTCCCCCACGCCCAGGTACGCCCTGGCGAGGGAGGCGGCGGGCAGGGGGTCGGAGGCGGAGGTATGATTCTCGTTGCCGTAGAGGTCGAGAAAGATGCCGAAGCCCACCAGGAACAGCGAGCCACCGGCGTCCATGAAGGACCTCAGGCGGAACTCGTCGGCCCGGGCCAGGGTGGGTGACAGGCCCCACTCGTAGCCCGTCATCCAGACGACGGTGGAGTAGTTGGTGAGGGTCTCGAAGGAGGGGCCCTCGCTGCCGTTGGAGACCAGGTAGACGTCGTGGTCCAGGGAGAGAGCCGTGAGGGCCTCGGACATCAGGTGGGCGGTGTCCGTCGAGTAGTGGCCCGAGTTGTTGAACGTCGAGGTGGTGTTGGTGCCGTCGGAGGCGTCGTCGTCGACCAGTAGTATCTTCGCGGGAGCCCGGTGGGAGGGGTCGGAGCGGAAGAGGGTGCCGGCGTTGGAGGTGGGAGGAGCGGGTACGGGGGCGGGGACGATGGATGGAGGTGGGAGTCGCGAGGTGGCCGGAGCACCTGTGGCCGGTGCCCCGTCCACCGGGACAGGGTCGGTGGGTCGGGGGAGGAGCTGGTGTGCAGCCACGGGTCCGGGAACGATGGGACCGGGGTCGGCCCCTTCGTCCATCGCGGGTGCTGGCATTGCCTGGATGGGCGATGCTAGAAGCAAGGCGACCAGCAGTAAGGCTCCGAAAGACCTGCTTGGGGACCCCATGCGATACCCCGTGGTTTGGATGTGGTCATGGACGGATATAAAGGTATCTAGATGTGACCTGGAGGAGGGGTCCGTCATGCGCTGTCAATCGTTACCGATGGATATGGGATCGTTCAGAGGTCGTGAACGATGAACCCCCTGTCCACCTCCATCCACCAGGCGGGCAGGGACCTGTGCGGGAGTGGGGCAATCGAACCGGCACCCTTTGGTCGATTCCTATGGTGACTTCGCCGTCCAGAGGTACGTCATGTCGTATCGCATGATGACCCGCAGGGCGAACAGCAATGAGCCGATCGGGACCAGCTGCTGCCATGGGTCGATGAACCAGAGGGCGTTGAACAGCGAATGGAGGTAGATCGACGGCAACAGGCCAAGGAATATCAGGCGGTTGTCGTAACCGAAGAAGAGCTCGAAGACGATCCCGATCCATATGGACACGCCCACATGTCCCATCACCTTCAGGAACAGGACGTACCATTCTCCAGGGTCCGTGTAGAACTCGACCATCCCGAAGGCCGCCGATACCAGGACGATCAGGACGAGGAACGAGGGACGCTCGTTGGACGAGTCGTAGTGGAACAGGACGAAGGGTATCAGGGCCAGGCAGGTCTTGATGATCTCCTCGAGGACCGGGGCGGCGACCGAGCCGAGGAGTATGTCCTCGGTCGAGTGATCCTCGAGGATCCTTTCAAGGACGTAACCGCAGACCACGATGATGCTGACGGATGTGGCGATGTAGGCCGTTGCCAGGATGAGGCGTCTCGAACGAACGACCGACCCTTCGCCTCTACCAGCGGTCCCCGCCCCGCCATCACCCCTCATCTTTGGAACGAACGGTCTGTGGATGATAAAAACCTTGACACGGGCCCAAGACCCTGGCCCGGCAAAGTCACTTGTAGCGTACTTTTCAGGTTAGCCAGTGTCCTCGTGTTCATCGTCGCCGTCGGTCGTATCGGGCACGGGAGGCTCACGCTGACCCATGTACTGCCACAGCATGACCGCCACCAGGAGGAGCACGACCACGACCAGGGCGACCACCAGCCACAGGTAGTCGCCGCCGTCCTCCACTCCGTCACCGTCGCCGTCGTCCACATCGGCCTCCATGACCTCCACCTCGAAGTCCAGGGTCGCCTTGCCCTTGCCGTCGGTCAGCTCCACCGTCACGTAGCGCACGCCCACGGTGTCGCTGCCGAGCAACCAGAGGATCTCACCGTCCGAGGTGATCACCATGCCCTCCGGCCCGTTGACCAGGGTGAAGGTGAGGTTGACAGTGTCCCACTCGTCCCCGTCGGAACCCACCAGCTTCAGGTGGAAGGCCTCGCCGGCGGTGACGTTGACCGCCCCCACCTCCCCGATGACCGGCACCTTGTTGGCCGGCGGCTCGGGCTCCGCCTCCACCGTCACGTTGAACACGTGGGCGATCTTGACCGTTCCATCCGAAGCCGTCACCTCGACCTCGTAGGTACCGGGCACCGCCTCCAGCCACCGGATGGCACCAGTGGCCCCGGTGATGGCGATCTCCGAGCTGGGTGTGCTCTTGAGCCTGTAGGTCAAAGTGTCGCCATCCTCGTCCTCAGCCAGAACGTCGAGGAACATGAGGTCCCCCTCCATCAGCTCCTGGTCGCTGGGAGTCTCGACCCACACGGGGGCATCGTTGACGTTCTCGACGGTCAGCATGAAGTCCACCATGTCCTCCTCGATGCCGTCGGTGACGGTGACCACGATCCAGAAGGTGCCAACCTCATCGTTGGAGGGCGTGCCCGAGAGAGCGCCGGTGGCGCCGTCGATGGTCAGCCAATCGGGACCCACGAGGGACCAGCTGAGATCGTCCCCAACGTCCACGTCCTCGGCCTCGAAGGTCTGGTCGTACACCTCGTCCTCCGTCACCTGGGTGATGGGGGTTGTGATGATCCATGGTGCGTCATTCGTGTTCTCGACAGTGATGGTGAACTCCGTCCAAGCGCTGCCCCCGTTCCCGTCAGACACCGTCACGTTGACAACGTGGTCGCCCACGTCATCGTTCGTCGGTGTCCCTGTCAGGTGATTCCCGTACATCGACAGCCATTCTGCCTCGGTTTCAAGGGTCCAGACGATAACGTCACGGGTGGGGTCCACGTCCTCGGCTATGTAGAGCGAGTTGTACACTCCATCCTCTTCGACCGTCGTGACATCCTCGCTCGTTATCACGGGATCATCGTTCACATTCAACACTCGGAGGAGGAAGCTGTGCCTGTCGCTCGTCGCGTTGGTGTCCGTCACCGAGATATTGACCCAGTGCAGGCCAACATCGTCGTTCATGGGAAGTCCGCTGAGGTTCCCCGTGCCCTCATCGAAGGTGAGCCAACCTGCCTCGGTCTCGAAGGACCAGGTCATGATATCGTCCGGGTCCGCGTCGGTGGAACCGTACTGAACCGAATACAACAGATCCTCGGTCGCCAGGACCACATCCGCCGTCGTTATTACGGGCATGTCATTGACCGGCAGGATCGTGATGTTCACCGCTGCCGAGGGAGAGTCGTCGAGCATGTCAGAGTGCCGGTAGGTGAGGCTGACGTTCCCGGACCAGTTGGCGGGGGGCGTGTACAGGAGGTCCCTGCCATCGGGAGTGATCTCGACGAGCCCGTGGGCAGGATCGGTGACGTTGGTGATGGTGAGGTCGCCGCTGGTGGATCTGTCGTTGGCCAGGACATCGAGGGTCTTCGTGGCATCCTCGTCCATCACCGCCGTGTCGTTCGAGGACAGGGAACCGTAGTCGACCCTGTAGACCTTGAGGTCGCGGGAACCGTCGGTACCCCCGATGGCGATGTGCCTACCATTCGGGCTCCAGGACGTCGTCATGGCCCAACCTCCCCCGAAGCGCCATGAATGCTCCGAGGTGAGGGTCGAGCCGTCGAAGGAGGCAATTCCACAATCATCACTGGTACCGGACCCACCGTATACAAGGTAATGACCGTTGGAGCTCCAAGAAATCGATTGTGGAGAGCACTGGGTATTGTGGCTGTCCTTGGGGTCCATAACGGTCCTGCCGGTACGATCCTCGTAGATGTGATAAACCCCCACGGGAGTATTCTGCCAGTCCTCCCTCCACCACATGGCAACGTAGTCACCGTCAGGCCTCCAGTCCACGCTATACGCTCGATCTCCCATGTCGCCCGTCCATTCGGTCGCCAGGGAGCTGCCATCGAAGGAGAGGATGGCAGCTTTGCCGTAAGAATCGAAGGACCATGGGTCTGGGTCTTCATAGTACCAGACCACCGCAAGGCGGGTCCCCTCGGGATTCCATACGACTTCCTGGCCTGAACCCTCGAGGGTGTAGGTGTCCAGCAGGGTTAGGGCGGTCCCGTTGAACGAGTAGACCGAGAAGTGATCAGGAGGGTTCCAACCCGTGGCAGCCAGGTAGCTTCCGTCCGGGCTCCATGCCAAACTATACACCACTCTGAAGCTGGTGGAGGCCACCTCCGACAAGGCCGTTCCGTCGAAGGAGTATATCTTCACGTTGGCCCCCGAGCCACTGCGACAGAGGGCAAGGTGGCTCCCGTTCGGGCTCCAGGAGACTGACATGTAGTCGTTGTTGTGCGACCAGGCGACCAGGGTCGCGAGGTCGGTGCCGTTGAAGGAGTACAGGCGGAACCGACCCTGTCCACCCCCGGTCCCAGCACACAGGGCGAGATAGCTACCGTTCGGGGACCACTCCACGTCCCATACCCTGGTATTGAAATCAAGGGTCAAGAGCTCCTGGATGGACTCGTACTCCGCGGGCAGGTACGTCCGGTTGGCACCGTTCCCGACGAGGGACCGGGGGACGGGGTCGTCCCCGCTGCCCGTGGGCACATCGGGGGCGGGGGCGGGGACGCTGAGGGTGTCCGCGCCCATCATCATTACAACTAGGGAAACTATCAACACATTACAGAACCTATTCAATCCAACACCTCCAGGACCGACCCTGGCATTCCACCGACCGCATATATCCGGTTATATCGTATATAATTCTCGCTGGGACGTTACGAGTCGCTTGCCAGTGGAGATAACGCAGTTGATGAAGCTGCGCGGCCGGTGCGCACGCGCGCACCATCCTTGCTAGGATATGATAGGGCATTTCCTGTTACCCTAGGCACTGAACGGCCTCTCCAGTGGATTGCTGGCAGGCCGGTCACATGTCCCGGATGGTCTCCCAGTACGGGTTCCCCCTCCCGTCGATGCGCGGGGTGGGGTCGGCACCGGGGTCGGTGAAGATGTTGTACGCGCTGCCATAGTTCCAGGGCCATCGGTAATCGCCCCACAACCTGTAGTAGCCCAGGACCCTGGCACCGTTCGCCGTGCACAGGTCGCTGCACTCCCTGACCTGCCTGCATGACGGTCGCTTCCACAGCCACCCCGGGTTGTCGGCCCCGGCGGTCTCCACCAGCCACCAGGGTTTGCCGTGCTCCTCCGACAACGACCTCATGGCCTCGGGCACGCCCCGGGCGAAGAGCCCGAAGAGCTGGTCCCAGTAGATGTCTATCCCCAGCACGTCGACGTTCGGGTCCCCGGCCACCCTCTCCCAATTGCCGTCGTTCCAGTGGTCCCTGTACGAGTAGAGGTTGACCACGTTCACCGTGTGCCCCAGGGTGCCGGCGTGGTGAGCGTCGATGTGGTCCTTGACCCATCCGCACATGTCCTGGCACAAAGATGCGGTGGAGTAGGTGGTCCTCCCACCGCCCTCTTCGGGGATCTCCAGGTCCCTCCAGTTGGGCTCCCCCGGCCACCTGGTGTTGGGCTCGTTGAGGATGCAGAACCCCACGATGTCGTGGTCCCCCGCAGCCTGGCCCTCCGCCAGCCTGTCGAGGAGCGCCTCGGTGTAGTCCCTGGGGGAGGGGGCGCCCAAATCGACGCCGTTCCCGGCGGCCCAGGCCGCCCAGAGGGCGAGGTCCCGGCTGCTCAACTTGCCCGGCCTGCGCCCCGACGCGGCCTCCACGTGGTCCTGCCAGGCCCGGTTCATCACCGCCAGCGAGTGGGGCGGGACCTGGTACGCTATGAGGTTGACCAGGGTCCGCATCCCGTGCCTCTTGGCCCAGAGGAGGGAGGGCTCCAGCAGGTCGTTCCACCGATCACTCTCCCCGGCGTCCCATTGCCAGCCGTCGGCCGTGGCCATCTGGCGGTACCGGATGTCCATGCGGACCAGGTCGATGCCCATCTCCCTGGCCTTGACGAAGGCCGTCTCCCCGCCCTCGGCCTCGGTCCTGTGGACGTTGTGGGAGACCATCTTCAACGGGGGGTCGGGCATCGGGTGATGTTAGGGGAGGTCGGGCTTATGAGGTTGGCGGTCCGGCCTTGGGGGAGGCTGCGCGGCCGGTGCGCATGCACGCACCGTCCTTGCCAGGACAGGGGGTCAGGGAGAGATACAGGGGATATTGCGGCGTACGTGGCAAGTTAGCCATTCATTTTACGATTCGGGTTGTTCCGTCTTGACCCTTCTCCATCTGTACCATGAAAATACCCATATAAAACTCCTTATTT
>CBDUQW010000077.1:0-15739 GCA_965369625.1 uncultured Thermoplasmata archaeon
GGTTGATGCCAGGTTGTCGATCACGCCCGCCCCCAACGCCTCTGACCTCTCGGATCGGATAGAGGTGAGGGCCACCGACGACCATGGATACAGCGTGGCCTTTGGCATCGGTGTGGTGGTCGTCCCCGTCAATGACCCTCCCCAGCTGGGTCCCCCGTGGGCCCTCGAGCCCCCGGCGGAATTCGTGCTCGACGAGGACGGCAGCTCCGAGCCCATCGAGGTCCTGCACTACTTCTGGGACATCGACGACTCGTTCTGGGAGCTGACGGTCTCTGCCCGAGGATGTGATGAGGTCGGTGCCACGGTCGACCCCACCGGTAGGCTGATCCTGGCCACCCTGGTGGAGGACTGGTCCGGTTGGTGCGAAGTGACCTTGACGGCACGAGACCCCGGTGGCCTCACCGCCAATATGACCGTGCCGGTGCACGTCCGGCCCGTGAACGACCCCCCACGCCTGCTGAAGGGGTCGATCGAGATGACGGTCGACGAGGGACCCGAGGCGACCGTCGACCTATCGATGGCCTTTCGGGACGTCGAGGGGGAGCAGGTGGAATACACCCTCCTGTCGGACATTGGTGTGGGTCACATGTTCGTTGACAGTACCCTGGTGATATCGGGTCTTTCCCCGTACCAGGGTCGCGTCATCGAGTTGAGGGTCACCGCTACCGACATTCACGGGGCCGTCTCCGACCCCCTGACGATCACCCTATCCATCCTCGACCTGCCAGACCCGCCCGCCGTAACCTCTTCGATGGATGGATACACCACGGTGGAGGGCAGTGAGTTGGTCTTCCTAGACTTCGACATCACCGACCCGGACCCCTTTCCCAGGGACTACATCATCGTCCTCGAGGTGGGGACCTGGAGCTCCCGATCCCCCGTGAGATACCACGAGAGCGGCATCGACTTCACGACAGGGCCGCCACGGTGGACCCCCGACATCCAGGGAAGGGATCGGTGGGTCAATGTAACGCTTATCGTGCGGGACGGGGGGTTCAACGCGAGCTTGTCCTGGACCGTACACATCCAGCGCCTCAACCGTCCCCCCCACGGGGTGGAGATCGTGGCCGAGAACCCTGGGCCCTACCGCACGGGGGACCCCATCGTGCTCAAGAGCGAGCCCACGGACGACGATGGGGATCCCCTGACCCTGAGGTGGAGACTGGACGGAACGGTGGACCTGGGCGATTCGACCGAGATCGTGCTCCGAGGGTTACCACCCGGTCTCTATAATGTGAGCCTGACGGTGGACGACGGCATCGACCAGGTCGAGACCCACATGGACATCCTGGTGTTCCACGACCAGGGCGAACAGGGGTCCGACGGAACCATGTTGATCCCCGCAGCAGCGATGGTCGCAGCGGCGGTCATCGGGACCCTCGGGCTTTATCTGTTCCTACGCCGCCGGCTTCGGAACGGGCGGCAATAGGTCGAGCCCTTGTGGGACACCCGGATGGGTCCACGAGGGAGATCATGAACGGAGGGGTACCCGCATCGTGATGACCGACATGGACGGCTACCGGTCGCCAGTGGTTGGTCATCTTATCGTTCCGTACGCTACACCGCACGGAACCCGGCGGGTCCACCTACCCACCCACTCCGTCTTCAACCCAGGCCACCAGGGCGGGGCAGCGGCGCAGCCTCGGCAAGGGGGGCACGTCCGGGGCACGAGGGGCGCGTCCTTGGGACAGGGAGGGATCTCGATCCATGGTGGTCCTATCTCTGCTGCTGCTCGGCCAGGATGGCACGCAAGGCCTCCCTCACACCCCTCGCGGCCTCCAACGCGGACGTGGCATCCGCACGTGTCACGGGCTCCCACTCGCCAGGATATCTTACCTCGACGGAGTAACGGTTGAGGAGGGCAAGCTCCGGCGGGGAGATCCGGAGTCCCATGTCAGGGGGCACGAGCGACAGGAGCTCCGGCAGGTCGTGGGTCCTGGGGAATGGCACCGAGCGCCATGTGAGGACCGACTTGATGTACTTTTCCGCGCACTGCTGGCTGTGGAAGGCGGCTATCCCGTAGGGGCAGTTCTCCCCGAGCCCGAGGAGGTGCTCGGCAGCCAGGAGGTCCTCCTCCGCCTTCGCCGCCCACCCACGTGCCAGCCGGGCGACCTCATCCTGCACCGTCATACAGCACCCGTCCCTCCCGCACGGCGGGGTAGACGATCCCACCCACGACGTGTCGCAGCCTTTCGAACTCGCTGGGTGTGACGATGATGATGTCCTTGGGAAGGCCGATGCCCGCCAGCGCCGCGTCCATCCTGGCCGCCTGGCGCCGCCGGGAGCCCCTGACATGCATAACGACCAGGAGGTCCGCGTCCGAGTCCGGCGCCGCATCCCCGCGAGCGCGCGAGCCGAAGAGGATTATCTTCTGGGGGTGGAACTCCCCCACGATGCGTCTGACCATCTCGCCGAGCTTGGCCTCCACATCGCGCGCGACCCACATCGGTGCACCTCGCGCTTCCATTGGCCTACTCACTATAAAAAGCCAACGCACCCGTTGTTGTATCCGATCACGTAGGTCCCCCCACTGAGGAACTGGTCCGCTCCGGCCGGTGCACGCAAACTTGATGTCCCCAGGCGTCCATGTCCTGGCCGACCGGGGTGCGGCGATGCCAGTGATGATGACGGAGGGCAGGTGCGCCATCTGCGGGGAGGTGCTCGGGAAGGATGCGATCATGATCCACGTACAGGGGCACCTCGCCCCGACGGGGAGCGACGGGATCGCAGGGGGACGCGAGACGGCCTTCCTCCAGCTGCTCGTCGAGGGTGCCGACGAGCCGGAGTACTGGATGTTCGTCGAGGCGAGGGGGGGCTCCCCGCTGCTCGAGCTGGACCGGTTCCTCCGCGACGAGTGGCTCGAGTGCTGCGGCCACCTGAGCGAGTTCACCATCGGGGGCAGGCACTACCCCTCGGACGACGAGGACATGGAGTGGGCCGCGGAGGCTATGGAGGCGGTCACCCTCGGAGGGGTGCTCGCCGACGGGGACGAGTTCGAGCACGAGTACGACTTCGGGACCCCGACCCTCCTTGACATCAGCGTGGTGGGGACGAGGCAAGGCCCGCCGCGCCACGACGCCGTCGTGCTCCTGGCCCGCAACGAACCCCCTGACAGGCCCTGCGGGGAGTGTGGTCGCCCCGCGGAGTACGTCTGCACAGCCCACGGCGAGGGCCCCGAAGCCGCTTGGCTCTGCGGGGACTGCGCGGCGGGCCACGACGACCACGAGGGCCACATCCTCCCTGTGATCAACTCGCCCAGGTGCGGTGTCTGCGCGTACAGGGGGGTGCCGTGGTGAGTTGGATGGATGAGGGCAGCGGCAGCGGTGGGGGATGCGCGTCGGGTCCCCCGGCCACGGGTCCCTACCGCTCCCAGCGGCGCTGGAGCTTCTGGTACTGGTCGTCGTCGAACTCCGTGCGGCAGTAGTCGCACCTCCACGGTGCGCCTCCCCCCGGTGATTGGGTTATCTCGAGGTGGAGGCAGGCCCGCCACCACTCGTCCCTCTCGAGGCCCAGGACCGCGAATATCGTCTCCTGGGCCCAGTCGTACATGTACATGTTCCATCCGTCATCGAGGAGGATGGCCTCGAGGTGAGGGACGGCCTCCTCTCCCCATCCCGCGATGACCTCGGTGACACGCGCCGAGAGGGGGTAAAGGACCTCGTCCGGCACGTCGTGCCAGAGGGCGTCCTCGATCGCGTGGGCGAGGGGCCTGATGGCCCGGGCCCCTAGCGCCGCGAGCCCGTCCGCCGCGGCCTGCCGGTCGGCCTGCCGGTGGGAGCACAGGGCCTTCGCCATGTTGATGATGTCGCTGAGCTCCTCCCCCTCCATGTCCTCCGGGTACGGATGCATGTCCACCACTCCCGGTCACGGGCCGTGACGCCCACGACCCGCCTGACCCGCGACCACGTGGGAGACGCGACGTCCCGCATCGGGGTTCGGTGCCCCTCGCTGCCTGGCCTTCATGTCAGTCACACGCGCCATGCCCTTCACACCCGTCATGCCCGTCACACCCGTCCTCCCAGGCGCTCCCGCTGCGCCTCGAGGACCCTCCCAATCAGCTCGGCCCTCCTGCCGCCCTTGGGCAGGCCCATGTCCCCGCAGACCCGCCTCAGCTCCGGGGCCTTCAGCACGGCCAGCTCGAGGTGGTCGAAGGGCTCGCCCACCTCGGGTGGCCCGTCCTCGCCCGCGTAGAACCCCGCGAGCCGCTCGACCAGCTCCTCCCTCATGCCCCCGTTGTCGAGGCCGAGGACCTCGCATTCGACGCGGAGGGCCTCCACGGGCATGCCCTCGAGCTCCTCCCTGGGGACCGGGTCGACGATGAGGCCCATCTCCCTTTCGAGGTGCTCCGAGACGCGGTCGAGGAGCTCGGTCCTGCCTCCTCCCGTGTCAAGGCCGAGCTCGGCGCAGACGCGGGACAGCTGGGCCCGCGAGAGGACCTGCAGGTCCGGCGGGCCCCTCAGGATCCCCAGCACCGGACAGTCGGGGTCGCAGGCACCGTCGGGGGACATGCAGGGCACCGTCTCGCCGGTTCCGAGGACTGCCTCCATCACGTCACAGGTCGCCCTCGCCCCGGCCCGGTCGGTCGCCGGGTCGTCCAGCTCCCTGTCCCCCAGCTCGACCTCCAGCAATATATCCATCAACGCGTGCACGGGGGACTCCCCCACCAGGTCCTCTGCGCGCCTCCTCTCGAGGACCTCGCGGAGGAGGGGGGCCGCCTCCTCGCCGCCGAGCCTCCCGAAGGTTATGGCGATCCTCCACGTCATCTCGGGGGGCCCGTTCCGGTCCATGAGCTCGCGCAGCAGCCGCTCTGCCACGGGGGTCGCCCAGGCGGGGTCGGCGTCCTCGAGGACGCGGGACGTGAACCCGACCGTGTGGAGGTCCCTCCCTCCCTCGAGGAGGTATTCCCTGAGGACCGGCTCTGCCGCCGCCCCCGCCCTCTCGAAGATGACCGAGACCGCGTCGGAGTAGATGAGGTCCTGCTCAAGGGAGTTACGCAGGCACCACTCGAGCACCTCCGGCAGGCGATGCGCCGCGTGGCCCTCCTCCACGAGGCCCTGGAGGGCGAGCGCGGCCAGGGTGGCGTACCAGGAGTCCTCTGGGGTCTCGGCCACAAGGAGGGCGTCAACGGCATGGGACCCGATGTCCACCAGCGCGTCCACCGCGGGGCCGAAGCCATCGGCCCTCCTGGCCCAGCCCGTGTCGTAGTCCTCGTCCCACGTCCAGTCCTCGTCCGCGCCCCTCAGGACGCCGATGAGGGCGCGGGCCCTCTCCCCGGGGTCGTCCCCCGACGCCACCACCTCGAGCACCCTGCCCTCGATGCCCCTCCACAGCCCGCTCGCCATTCACGTCTCCTCCCTTCCACGGCCATCCCTCGAGGGCCCATGCCATGGTCACGCAACCACGGGCCGCCCTGGGACCGGGCACATCCTGTGGGTCATCCTTGACCCGCCGCGGCGACCGGCACGTCTGCGGCTGCCCGTCAGGGACCGGTCGTCCACACCCGGTCCCTCCGGGGGTCATGGTCGAGAGGGTAGAAAAAAGCTCGGACCGAGCAGTGATGCCCGATGCGGGGCCTCGCCTCCAGGGGGGTGCCCATGTCCCCTAGGGAGGGGCGGGGTGACGGGAAACTGTTATCGGGCCCCACGCCGATGTGGGCCGGGGAGGGCATCGCGTCCCGCAACCCACAGGTGAACGGCACAGCACAGGACCCTCCGCCTGCACGGCGCCGTGCGGTCCCCCCGGGAAGGTGACGACGTTGGCCAGGAAGGTCGGCAGGAACGACCCCCGCCCCTGCGGGTCGGGGAGGAGGTACAAGAAGTGCTGCCCGCGCAAGGGACGCGGACCTGTAGGTGTTCCCCCGCCGGAGGGCCTCTGGGATCCGGTCCCTACTCCGACGGTCCATCATGAGGGTCGGGGAGCACCTCCATAACGATCCCGGGGTCCTCGATGAGCTGTCGATGCTCCTAGCGGGGTTCGCGCCCGGCCTCGAGTTCGGCGACAGGCTGAAGCGCTCGTGGGACAGCAGGAAGCTCAGGGCGATGGCGACCGACGAGATAATCCTCAAGCTGAGGTCCACGGGCATCGGGTTCGACCTGCGGACCTTCGAAAGGCTGACCAGTCTCCACGTGTCGGCCATCCAGCTGGCCGAGCTCCACCTGTACTCCCAGGACGTGGAGCTGGTCGGAGAGGACGAGGACCTCGTCTGGCTAGCCGCATGGGAGCTGTGGAGGCGACCGCTGCCTGGACACCCCTGCGTAGAGATGCTCGACGAGGCCGTCCAGGAGGGCTACCGCCACGCGGCGGGAGGCCGGCTCGCCGACTGCCTCACCAGCTGGGAGGACGCCTGGCGCATGACCAGGTCCCTCGCCCCCGACGACGTCACGTCGGCCCGCGCCGCCGGCGACCGGCTGCCGGTGGTCCTGACCCAGGACCTGGACACCTGGTGCGGGCCATCTCCCCCCGCGGGGGCGGGGATAAATACCCGCAGCGCGATGACCCCCTCCGGGTCCGACCGTGCGCCTCGACACCGACGGCCTCGCCCGCCTGCAGCGCGAACTGACCGCGGCGCGCCGCAGGCAGAGGGCCTTCATCGAGCGGATCGACAAGCGGCTGGCCGCCGCCCCCAAGAAGGAGCGTAGGCTCAGCGATGCCATCTTCCAGGCTGGCGAGCGCATGATCCCTGAGTTCAAGGCCGTGACGGGGATGCGCAGCATACTCGGCAATCGGGACATCATGCGCGCGTTCGACCCCGGGCGGGTCCACCGCAGCGTGAGGGCCAGGCTCATCGAGCTGGCGAGCGAGGTCGAGGACGCACCGTCCACTCCGCCCCGGGGGGCCCCCCCGGACATGGTGGACATCGACATCCTGGCGATCGAGCTGGTCACATTCGCGGTGATCCAGGGCGCGCTTCGCGCAGAGCCGACCCGCGAGCTGACCGACCTGGCGGAGAGGACCGATGACCTCCACGAGAGGATGATGGACCTCGAGGACGAGCAAGGCCTCAACCAGCTCCTCCGGGACACGTGCGTGCTGGTCCTTCGCGACCTGGAGGTCTGTTCGGACGTCGTCAAGGAGTGCCTCCAGGCCGTGAGGCGCCACGAGGCGTTGGTCCGCAGGAAGGCGGAGCTGGCCAAAGATGGCGGGAAGAGGAGGGCGGCCTCCGCCGCCCGGGACGCCTGGGGACCGCGGCTCGAGGCGAAGCGCGCCGAGCTGGCCGACCTGCGCAGGAGGACCGAGGACGTCAGGTGGGAGACCGTGGGTGAGAAGGAGAGGCTCAGGGCGTTCTTCATGGAGCATCCAGGCAAGGTGCTGCTGATGACGAGCATCCTCAAGAACATCACCCTCCTGTGCGGCGGGCTGGTCAAGAGCACGATGAGAGAGGTGACGCCCTTCGAGATCGGCGTGGCCGCCAGGGAGCACACGTCCGCCCTCCACCTGCTCGACGAGGACGACCCCCTGCGGACCGCATCGGTGGGCGACAGGAGGGACGCGTTCGAGGTCCTGGAGACCTCCGAGGAGGCGCTCAAGGCCTTCAACACGGTGAACCGGGACACTGTGGAGGTGGGCAGGCTGAGGCGCGAAATCGCCCGAACCAGGAAGGAGCTGGTGGGTCTGGAGCGCATGGCGGCGAAGGCCGCCAAGGAGGCCGCCCGCGCCAACGAGGAAAAGAGGGATGCGGCCCATGGCGAATGCTCGAAGGCCCGCCAGGAGGCGAAGGTTCACAGGGACGAGGTCAGGAGGTTCTACCTGGCCCTCCGGAGGAAGTACAGGCTCCGGCACGGCTTCGGGGGGTTCCCGGAGAGTCACGCTGCCATGCTCTCTGAGCTCGTCTGCGGGGACGAGATGGTCGGGCGGCCCTGAAGGGGGGCCTCCCGACTGGCACGGGGGCCAGCCCCGCCCGTCCGGAGCGGGGAGGTGGGCCCTGGGCCGTGAGGGGGCGCGGGAGGGTGACGACCCCCTCGGGATCCGCGGACCATCCCGGCGCCTCCTCGCGAGCGCTCCCGCTGCCCCGGGCGCGGGACGCGGGGCGAGGCCCGCCCGCTCCCCATCGCCCTCCCGTTGATATCATCTATTACCGTCAGGTAACCGCAGGGTTGATACCGGCCCACGCCCATGCAGATCGCGGCGAGGAAATGGAGGTGTTCTTGGCTGTGGTCAGGCGCCGGGGGAGCAACACCGGCATCTCCGACCCGGTCGGCTCCCTCGACGACGGGGGGACGTCGACGGGATGGCGGTGCCGCTGGATTGCCCCGGACCTGTCGATGGCGACCCTGCGGGTCATCGAACGGATGGGGGTGCCGAGGTCGATCGTGGTCCAAAGGCCCGAAGTGGCCTCGCTCCCGGAGCCGCTGGCCGAACTGGGAGGCATCGAGCTGCAACCCGCAGAATGGCTGGAGGGCATCGAGATCGCAAGGCGGTCCATGCTATCGGGCTTTCGATGACTGGCGATTCATCCCTTCCGTGACTGCGTGACGACCCGGATCCGATCCCTCCGATCACCGAGCCTTTATCGGAGGCGCGATGATTAATGAATGGGCTCTGGGAGGATGACGGGCCCGCCGTCGTAGGGCCTGAAAAAAGGGATCATGCATAGGTTCCGCACGCCACACCGCACGGATCCCGGCGGGTCCATGAGCTCCTCACTTCCGCCCCTTCCTGAGCACCAAGGCGTGGTGCTTGAATAAAATCCCCTGGGGGGGGCTCCTCCATGTCACGACGAGGCCCACCTCCTCGGCCCTCTCGACGAGATCGTCGACCGTATAGACGCCGTAGTTCCTGACGAAGGGGCCGAGGAGCCACCTGGAGAACTTGGAATAGGCGAGGTCGCCCAGGACGTAGTCGCCACCGGGACGGAGCACCCGGTGGACCTCTGCGATGGCGCCAGGCCAGTCGCCTATGTGATGCAAGATATTGAACGACAGCGCCAGGTCGAAGCTGGCGTCCTCGAAGGGGAGGTCGGTGGCGTCGGCCGTCAGGTAGCGAACGTTCCTTGCGCCCTCGGTCCGAGACCCTGCATTCCTGATCATGTCCGGGTCCACGTCGGTGCCGGTGCATCGAAGGCCGTGCTCCGATGCCATATATCGGACCACGTGGCCTCCCCCGCAGCCCAGCTCCAGGTAGTCGCGCTTCGTCTCCATGTCCACGTGCTCCAGCATGAGCTTGGCACGTTTCACGCCCTCCTCGGCGTGCCGCTCTGAGAGCATCGCCCTCTTCTCGAACCGTCCCAGCTTCGCCATACGGGCCCTCCTATGGGGTCTCATGTTGATAATATTCTTCTTGCTATCGGTGACCATCCAGTGGTCCGTCGACGGACCGCGGGTCCTGGTAGGCGGGCGTCGATCTGACCGCCCCGTGTATGGTGCGCGCCACCAGGCGGGTGCAGAGATGGTTCCCCTCGGGGAGACCGTCCAGCCTGTCGAGTGGGTCCGCGTCCGCGATCCTCATCACCTGTTCGACCGACCAGTCCGGGGTCCCTGTGCTCGTTATGCATTCGCACCACCTTGACATCATCTTGCGTGACCACCGTTATTATGGGTGGTGACCAATAGTGGTCACGCCCACCTTCGCAGACCGAGCTGGCGGACAAACGGTCGGCCACCTCCCCGGAGATGCTGTACTGGGTCACCCTGTGAAGGCTGTCCCGGGTCACGACGATGCCGTCTACCGCCATATGCTGGAGATGCTCCCTGACGACGGTGCGGGACGCCGGGCCCTTCCTCTCCCAGAGGCGGTTAGTGATCCCAGAGACGTTGAGGTCTCCCCCGTCGAAGAGCACCTTCACCATCCAGGCATCATCTCCCTCAGCGCCTCGGCCCTCGAGGCCCACAGCCACCTCTCGGCCTCATCGCGGAATCCTCGCGGCGCCTCGGCCGCCGCTCGGGCCCTCCGCCTCTCCTCGGCCTGGAACACCCATTCCCTCGCGTCCGCCTCCCGCAGGGCCTCCATCGCCTTGCCGTAATGGACCCTCGCCGCCTCGCCCAGGTCCTGCACTTTCACTCACGTCTCCGGACGGAGTATTTAACCACCGGTGGCATATGAGCAATCATAATGGTACATCGCTTCGGATCCAACAGGAAGGCAAAGAGAGCAGAAGACAAGATCAATCAGAAAATGGTTTAATCATGATTGTACATTGGAGAGACGTGACCGCCCGGGTCCTGAAGGGCAATGCACGGGGAGGAGGTCAATGGAACCGGTGACCCATAACCTGGAATCGGACGAGAGGATCGTCCTCTATTCCATCGGAGCCCTACGCAACACGCCACTTCGAAGCAAGGTGAAGTTGCAGAAGCTCCTCTTCTTGGTCACCGAGGTGTTCCCCGAGTGGGATGACCTCCTTGAGTACGAATCGCACCTCCTCGGCCCCTACAGCGAGAAGGTCGAGAACATCCTGGAGGACCTCATCACCCTGGGGTTGGTAGACCGTTCCAAGAGCACCTACCTGTTGACCCCTGTCGGACGCGGCGTGTTCGACACCCTGAAGCCGAAGCCCCAGCTGGTGGAGGTCCTGGAGGACTTCAAGGAGTTCCTCAACGACATGCCCGACGACCAGGTCCTGACCTTCGTCTACGTCTTCTACCCCCAGTACATCGGGGAATCGGCCCGCTGGGAACATCTGAAGAAGGACCGGGTGAAGAACGCCATAGCCATGTTATCCAGGGGCAAAATCAGCTTCTCGAAGGCTGCAGAGGTCGCTGGCATGAGCCCTGGTGAGTTCTCGGACCTCCTGGAGAGGAGGGGTGTGCGCTGGAGAGAAGCTTGACGGTGAAGGTCGTTGATACGACCGTGATCTCGGCATCGATCAAGGAGATCCATTCGATAGACCTTCTCGGGCTGACATCGGCGGTCTATGATATCTCCACTTCCGGTGACGTTCTAGAGGAGGTCGAGAAGGGCTTCGATGAAGGAACGATGGAACATGCCTTCGAATTGACGCGAGTCGTCAAGGTAGGATGCGATGAGTACCACCCCTTGATGAGCTGGCTAGAGACGCGGTATCCGTACCTTCATCGGGGCGAACTCTCGTCCTTCCTGCTCGCCGTCCTCGAGTACGGGCAACGGGGGGTCCCTTGCTACTACGTCACCGACGATGGTGCGATGCGGCGGAATGTCAGAAAGATATTAATCGAAGACAGGTTCATCGAGTTGCTCGGAGGGGAACCCCCTTCCATTGGTATGACGGGTACCGTTGGACTTATCGGAAGGCTTTATGAACGTGGGATGATGACCTCAAAGGAACTCAGGGACGTGATGGAGGAACTCCGGAGCGGAACGTTCCGGGTCTCCAAGCCGGTTCTCGACCATCTCCGGAGGATGTTAGATGAAGGTTGATATCAGGACGAGGGAAACGGACGACGAGCTCCCGTTCCGGAGTCTCGCACTATCCTTCGGGTCAACCTCCATCACGACACCGGTCAAGGCCTGCGACCGTTCGATACCTGTGAGCCAAGTCAACGAGATCCACAGGGATTTCAAGGTGGAACAGCTGGACAGGGTCCTGTCCGACGAGGGGTACGAGAGAAGGACCAACTCGGAGATCCGTCGCAAGATGGGAGAGGGGCTCAATCTCTTTCTCGTGGATATCTCGGATACGGTCGACCCTGGGGTCGAGCGGCTCGAAGCACTCTCCGATATCCAGTACGAGAACAGCGATGTCGTCGTGACACCCCTTTGGTCCAGCCTCCCGAAGCAGCTAACCGGCCAGGCGTTGCTGGACCGCCATCTTGAGCTGACGGATGCATATCTCGACATCGTGGAAACCCTCAACAACAAGACGATAGTGGGCTCGATCTCCTCTCGGATCCCAAGGCAGCTCCTCGCCAGGATAATCGATAGATACCATGAACGGGGTGTGACCGCTTACCTGATAGACTTCGATGGCAGATCGGTCATGACCAATCCCTCATGGATAAGGAGCTTGGTACGCCTTATAGCCGAGATAGGCACGATGGACGAGACCTTCCTCTATTCCGTGAACGCGGGCGAGGGCAAGTTCCTCAAGAACGCAGACAGGGTCCTCGCGAGGGACTTCATGGGGACCGGTTTCGGCCTGGACATCCTCGGCCTCAATCATATACGACCAAGGCTGTCCTCCGAACAGTGGAAGAAGATAAAGAAAGCCCGGAGCAAGAACCTCCTACGGCTCTTCGACAGGTCCGATTATTCGTACTACCGCCTCACAGAACCGGAACTGATGGAGATGTGGAGGGTACCGGCGGCCAAGCTGTACGCCCGGAGGAAGGCACATAACATCCAGGAGCAGCTGGACGAGACAATTGAGCTCCACGGCCGTCTCCGGGAGGAAGCCTCCCTCGAAACCTACCTCCAGACGAAGGACCAGATCGACGAGGGCCTGCTCAAGAAGATGAGGAGCCTCAAGAGGGCTGCCCACGAGGGCGAGAGCTCGAGACAGGACACCCTGTTCTGACCCCTAGTATCTCTTGGCCCTCAAGCACGCTGATCCGTTATCCCGAGACCAAGGTTATCTCCTTGGGTCAACGTTGACGATCAGGCCACCCATCGGGACCACTCAACGGGACGGGACCTCCATCCCGTCCAGCTCGCGCCTTGCGGCGCTCGGTGATAGGGTCTCCAGACCAGCCCTTCCCGGGGGGACGTGACACGCGTCCCGCCCCGGGCCGTACCCGGCGGCGCTTAGGACGGGGTCGTCATACCTTCAACTCGCCGCCCATTCTCCGAAACCTCTCGGCGGCCGCCTCCTGGTCGACGAATCCGCCCAGGGCGGAGAGTCGGTGATCCCCCACCCGTCCCGAGGGGAACCCCACCTCCACCACGGGCCACTCCTCCGCCCCGGGGTGCACGGCCACCACCATGGCCACGGCGGACACGACCCTGACGAGCTCCCCCGGGCTCCGGGAGCCTGCAGTTGTCCTTGTGCTCGAGGGACAGCCCCTCCTTCCTCTCGGCGTCGAAGACCCAGTCCCGCCCGCCACCTCACGTCATCCAAGGGCACTCGTCCCTGACCTCGCAACCCTTGCACCCGACGAACCTGGAGATGGCGGGTATCGGGACGAAACCCACAAGGCAGAAGGCCAGGAACAGGACGAGCACGTACTGGGAGGGGTCGAGCCATAAGAGATGGACGCCCACGCCAAAGGGCACGATCCAGGCTGGGAACATGATGCCGATGCGCTGCCTGAACACCGCCCTGAAGTCCGCACCCTCTCTTCGCTCGAATAGCCTCGGCGCGATGGCGTCGTAGCCGCAAGGGCACGCCTTGGTGTCGAAGTGGTGGCAGTAGGGGCAGATGAGGCCCCAGAAGAGAACGATGGACAGACAGCAGTACACAAGGAAAACGACCGCCAGGGGCCACCACACCAGCCAAAGCAGCGCGGCCCCGAGCACGAACATGACAGCCGTCGGAACATTGTCGAGGGCGACGAGCCAAGTAGGGACCTCCCTCCCGCACTCCACCGGTATCCCGCAATCCTTCGCGGCCTCTTCTCCCCCATCCATGCCTCGGAACGATAGACAGGTCCTATCCCTTTTTCTAGCGGACCGGTCGTTCCTCCTTCCAATCGGCTCAAGCCATGTATCCTATCCCTACTCAGAACTGCCCGGACACCCGTCCGCCCATCCAGACAGCATCATCCGGCACGTCGTCCTCCACAACCTCGCCCGGCAGCGGTGAAGCGGCCAGCTCCTCCATCCTCTCCTTCCGGTCCCCCTTCCCTCTCCACGGGAACCGGCGGCGACGGGGTTGGTCCTGGGCCCGCCTCCCGACCTCCATCGAGAAGCCGTTGATCAGGTCCCGTCTCACGCCCAGGCCACGGGGCAGCCATTCCTCCCACCTCCTGGTGGCTTCCTCGGGGTACAGGTGGAAGCCCTCTGGCTTCCTCTCCTCGTCCAGTCGGGGGGTCTGGCTGGTCAGAGCTGATCCGTTTATCATGCCGGGACCGCTGGTCAGGCCCCCCCCGTTGGGCAGGGCTGCCCCGTTGGTCATGGATTTCCCGTTCTTGGGGCACACCGGTGGAGGGTCCTGCTCTAACCAGCCGGTCGTCCGTGTAACCCCGTGGCGCACGTCGACGTCGTCAGTCATCCTCGACCACGCCTTCCCATCACGCCGCCTTCCTCGACCGCATGAAGTCGAACACCACGACCAGGAGGCATACGATGACGGCGGCCACGCCCAGGTAGACGAACATGATCTGGGTGTCGCCGATGTGGTTCTCCGCATCACCCTTGATCCAGGTGTCGTAGTTGAGGACCACCATCAGGCCGATCACCGATACGATGGTCAGGACGGTGAAGGCGATCCCAAGCATGGAGAGGGCCTTTTTCTTCGCCACGGGCTCCTCGAGGGCCATGGGGCCCTCCTCCATGGGCACCTCTGCTGGCACCTCCGCAGGCGCCTCCATCTCCTCGTACGAGGCGGCAGTCGCAACCACCTCAGGCTCGGGCGAGGGGTCGTATGGGGACTCAGTCTCCTCGTCGGAGTCGGAAACCGCAACCACATCGAGCCCGGGTGAGGGGTCGTACGGGGGCTCTGTCACCTCGTCGGAGGCCGAAGACGCAACCACCTCGGGCCCGGGCGAGGGGTCGTACGGGGGCTCTGCCTCCTCGTCCTCGGCTTTCTCCACCTGCTCGATGAGCTCATCGAGGGCCTCCTCGGTCTCCTCCTCATCCCACTCGAACGCCATGCCGCAACCGGGGCACGAGGAGGTCCCGGCATCGACAAGTTTCCCGCACTCAGGGCATTCAAACTGCTCTTTTTCGTCAGCCATCCCTATCGCCACCAACCCCTTGGGGCAAACCCCCCATGGAGAGAGCCATTATTAAACTATCGTGTTTGGGACACCCTAGTTCGGCCCGCTGGCCTGTACAGTGTTCCACCTCGACCCTCTCGACCCCTGCACAGAAGGTGCCCGCCTCCCCTGGACGCGCCTTACGATAAGAACAACATCACAACATGACGGCATCATCAATTGAATGAAACAAAACCAATAGAAATATCGTAGATGAGGTGGATTCCCTGCCATCCCTTCACATCAGGAAACCCCGATCCACTCATGGACGTTCGAAACCCCCTTCTATCGTTTCGAATTCCTCCCCCCCCTCCCCATTTGTGGTGGGAATCGGTTGGGCCCGGTGTGAGGGGACCTCCCTCCTCATCGACATCCGGGCTCGCCCGGGCAGGTTCGCGAAGATATAGAACACCGGGGGCGGGACACCCGTCCCGTCCCGGGTCGCTTCGCTCCAGGACAGGGTCGCCTCACCAGCCCATTTCCTAGACCCTGTGGCCATGCCCCAGGCTCGCCCTCGTTGAACCACAATGCTTCAGAATCAGCAGCCTACCCGTCCTTCCTCAGCCACTCCAGGTAGAGGTCCAGGCCCTCATCTATCCCGATCTTCGGCCTCCATCCCAGCCCCTCGGCCTTCTCGATCCCTGCGACGAAGGCGCTCACCTCGCCCGCTCTACCTTCGGCGAACTCGGGCTCGATCCCCGGGTCGATCCGCTCGCACAACCCCTCCGCCAGGTACCGTATCGACGTCTCCTTCCCCGACCCGAAGTTGATGACCTCACCTGCCAAGCCCTCGGTCTCCACCACCAGCCTGTACGCCTCGACCAGGTCGGTGATGTAAAGATAATCCCGGGTCTGCTCCCCCGTGCCGAAGATGCGGGGGGCCTCCCCCGCCATGACCATGCCGGCGAAGATGGGTATGACGGCGCCGAACTTGCCCGTCTTCTGCCGGGGCCCGTAGATGTTGAAGGGGCGCA
>CBDUQW010000078.1:0-15424 GCA_965369625.1 uncultured Thermoplasmata archaeon
CCCCCGCCCGGCGCCCCCGCCGGCGCCCCGCCGCGCGGGCCCCCGGCCCCCGCTGGCCCCCGCGGGGGGGGGCCCGGGGGGGCGCCGCGCCGTGCCCGGGCGGGCGATGGGGGCCGTTCGGAGACGGTGGGGGGGAGCGGCGTCGGCCAATGAAGGGATGGATGGTGGGGTGGGGATGTTGCTCTCGCCCGTCACCCCTTTGACCTTTGGGTGAGAGCCTTGATCCGTTCCATCGATATCAGGTATCAGGACCATCCTCCCCTTTTCAATGATTCTACCAATTGACAAATCACTCCGAAAGTACTAAATAATCATGCGACCATGTCATGTTCAATAGGGTGGAGATGCCATGCCCAGTCGTAAGACCTCGAGGGGAGGGGTGTGCAAGGTGATGCAGGCGAGGGAGAAGGAGGATATCGTAGAGGAGCTGAGGCTTCGAAGGGACGATATGGCCGATTTTGCAGAGGATATCGAGAAAGGCTTGAAGGTCTCTCAGACGTCTATGAACCGAGAGATCGGGATCTGATCCAGAGGGAGTCCTTTCCTTGATTAGGATTCGCCCATTCGACAAGGTCGAGCTTGAGAAAGCCATCGGGGACGACCAATACCTGAGAACCCATGAGGAAGATCATCTCAATTACCTGGAAGGATATCTTAGGTCTCTTGGATGCAGATGGATAGTTATCGAGGATCAATACGTTGATAGGGACTTCCTGGACGATTATGCGAACTATTATGTGAAGTGCTTCAGACCCTACGAACGCTTGTGCAAACGGCTTCATTTCTTCAAGGACCTGGATACGGATGGATTCTCCGAGTATGTGAGTACTGGTAAGGGTGATATAGAGTTCGAGGATATCCAACAGAGCTACCTTGGTTTCTGTGTTGTGAAACCATTGCCAGAAACAAGGATCGGTAGGACGCTACTGGCCACCTACCCGGACACGGTGAAAGAAGGAACTGAAAAAGAGGGGCAAAGGTCCATCCGGTGTCTCGATGTCCATACTCCCCATATTGGTGGTATCCAGTTAACGGTCAGAAGCCTTCCGTTCCAGGAACAGGACAGCGTAACAGCAGCTTGCGCTACATCTGCGATCTGGTCGGCTCTCCAATGCACCGCACGTCGCTTCGGATACTATGCACCCACGCCATTCGAGATCACGAAATCAGCGACATTGCACTACCAGCAATCAAGACCGTTTCCGAACACTGGTCTCAATGTAAGCCAGATATGCACGGCAATCATATCGACCGGCCTCGAGCCCGATATAAATGAGTACCTTGATCCATTCCAGACTGAACGGGTCCCAAAGAATATACTCTTGGCCAACTGCTACGGTTATCTCAGGGCAGGGTTGCCCGTGATCGCCCTCGTGACCTTGGATGGCATCGGTGATCATGCAATTACATTGACGGGATATCGTCTCGATGATGAGATGGAGCCTTGGGATGAGATGAATGCTGTTCACGGCAGGGACTACGGTTTCTTCCTCAGAGGTTCCCGTATCTCCCAATTCTATGCCCATGACGATCAGTACGGTCCCTTTGCGAAGATTGGTGTCAAGGTCCCAGATAATGGTGGTCCCATCAGGTTCGAAACGAGTTGGAAGAAGAGTGACGGCAGTCTGATCGGCGTTTGGCCCTTCACGATGATCACGCCCGTCTATAATAAGATCAGAATCCCTCTCACGGCACCCTTACCCTATATATTCGATATCCAGAACATCATCGATCCATTCGGCACCCTGAGACAACAGGGAATAATCATCGAATGGGATGCTTATCTCTCTGAAGTATCATCGTATAAACAAGAGATCTTTGAAAGGGAGGACATCAAACCTGAAATGAAGGAGGAACTGATGACAACACCATTTCCTCGATTCTTTTGGCGATACCGAGCCTTCTGCGATAACGAAGAACTGTTTGAGGTCTTGGCAGATGCCACGGATTTCAAACGATCATTTCAACTATTTCGTACAAATTTCTTCAACGAAGAGTTCAGGGATTCCCTCCGTGAAATATTGGATGTCGTCCCTCCCGATGTCTTGAGGAGGCCCCAGCTCCACCGCTTTCTTCGGGAAGGTACAGGTTGAGAAAGGATAATCGATTCGATATCCACAGGGATCCAACAGTTCTGAACTAGTCGTATTCCAGGGTGCTGGTAAAATGAACGCTGCGCCTCGGTCGCACACCCGTGCGGCCCCGTTGCCATGACAGGGGCAGGGTGTTCGCCCCGGTCGAGGGGAGGCCCCACCGGCTGGCGGGGGACCGGGTGCCGGGAGGCGACTGGACCTGGAGGAGGTGGCCGCGGGCCGCGCGGGCGAGATGGCCCGTGGAGGGGGTCCGACGCATCGGGCGGACCGGGACGTCGGTGCGGGACAAGGGGTGTTGCGGGGTGCGGGGCAAGGGGGGCCAGTGTACACGATTATGGGGTCCTTTTTCAGTTGTCGCGTACACGACAATGATCCCGTCGTGCTATCGCAATGACCGCGGCGGACACAACTGCGAGCACGAGCATCACGAGGCCGAACCCCGGGCTCTCCTCCTCCTCGATCACCTTGACGGTGAAGCTTTCCTCGGTCGTTCCGGTCCCGTCGTCCACCACCACGGTGATGGTGTGCTCGCCCTTGCTCAGCTTGGACCACTCGAAGGGCATCTTGTAGCTCAGGACCTTCTCGCCCTCCTTCCAGGTGAAGGTGAGGTCGTCGCCTTCCTCGTCCGTCGCGTTGACCGTGAACACGATGGTCTCACCCTTCCTGACCTTCGTCCCGTCAGCGGGCAGGAGGTTCGTGATGACCGGGAGGTCGTTCACGTTGACCACATGGATGGTGAGGGTCACCTCCGTCCCGTCCTCACCGTCGGACACGGTCAGAGTCACTGTCCTGTCGGGGACGGCCTCGTCGTGGCGGAGCTTGAGGACCATGCCCTCGATGGTGACCGGTCCGTCGGAGCAAGAGACGGTCAGCACCTCGTCGTTGGGGTCAGTGACGTATGGTGACAGGTCGAACTCCGCGTCGGTCTCCTCCATGACCTCCCAGGTGGGAAGGTCATCGATCTCCGGTGGCGCATTGACGAGGTCTATGATGTACTTTCCAGAGGTCCCCCAGTTGCCCGCCGTGTCTATGGCGACGAAGTGGAAGTACAGCTTGCCCTCGGGATGTCGGGGGATGTCCAGTAGTATAAAATTATCCATTGTCCTGTTCGTAGGAGCGCCGTCTCCGTAGCGGTAGACGATGTAAACGGCCTCCACTCCGATGTTGTCCATTGCCACTGGTTCCAACCGGAGCTCGGAACCCTTGATGGCCTCCTCTATGACCTGCTGTAACCCCATCATCGGCGCGTCGTTGTCCACAACCTCGCGGGATTCCAGCTCGATATAGGCCTCGTTCCCCGCCAGGTCGGTGATGGTTATGCCCAGGTAGAAGCGACCCACATAGTCCGCGTCGATGGGGATCTCGAACTCGTAGACGCCGTTGCCGTTCTCGTCCACATCTGTCGGTGTCCAAGCGGCGGTGGATGTCACCGTATCGATACCGACGTTGTCCCGGACGCGGACGCGGGCGTGGTACACCTCGCCTGTGGTCGCCGATGTGTCCGAGAGGTCCTCGATGACCTCAGGAGGATCGTTGTCGATGATGGTAATGGTCCGGACCGCCGTGGCGTTCCCGTTGCCCGAGGTGTCGTCGACGGTGATGAAGTACTCCAGGTCCTCCAGGGTGTCATCGACGATGATGGTGACCTCCCACGGTTCACCGGGGACCAGGGGGATGACGCTGTAGGCGCCCTCACCGTACCTGTAGTTCAGATCGGCGCCCATGATGCCGATGTTGTCCTCGATGACTATGGAGAACGTGAGCGGATCCCCCGTCGTCGCGGGGGCGGGTGTGCCGTCATCTCCGAAGACGGGAAGGTCGTTGTCGACCACCAAGATGTCCTTCGACCGAGTCCTGGCGAAGTTCGACGAGTGGTCCTCCGCGTAGAAGTGGTAGTGAAGTGTCTCGATGGCGTCCGACCGCACGTTTATCGTGAGGCTCCAGAGGTCTCCCGGGCCCGACCTCATCGACGCGTTCTCCGGCACGCCCGTGTCCCCGTACCGGTAGACGACCCTCACTTCGGACAGCCTCACATGGTCCATCGAGTTGACGGAGAAGGTCAGGAGTTCGCCCGTCGTCGCCGTCGGCGGTGTCCTGTCCTCCCCGAAGACGGGGGGTTCCACGTCCCACACGTTGATGCCCCTCACGCTCGTCGAGTTCTCGTTCGAGGAGTTGTCCCGGGCGTGGACGATGTAGTAGAGGGCCTCGAAGGCGTCCCTGGGGACCCAGATGAACAGCTCCCATTCGACCCCCAGGTCATGGGTCATGCTGGCGTTCTGGTGGCTCCCTTGGGTACCGATCCAGTACTCCATGGTAACATTCGCCAGCTTCACGTTGTCCGTGACCTCCACCTCGAACATGTGGCCCTGGCCCGCGGTGGCGTTCATGCCCGTCGTGTCCCTTATGAACTCGGGGGGGTCGTCGTCGATGACCGGGATGTTGGTGACCTCGGTGGCCGCGGCATTCGACGAGCTGTCCTTGGCATGGATGACGTAGTGGAGGGTGTCGAGGGAATCCGACGGGACCGGGATCAAGAGGCCCCAGAATCCGGGGATGACCTCGATCATGAAGACGTGTGTGTGAGGCCCGCTGCCGAACCAGTGCTCGACCCAGACAGTGGATACGTTGATGTTGTCGGTGACGACGGCGGCAATCGTGAACCCGTCGCCGGTGGTGGACTCGTTCTGGAAGGCCTGGTCGATGATGGCGGGAGCATCGTCGTCCAGGACCTGGACGGTCATGTTGACCGTGCTGGTGACGTGGTCCACGCCGTCCCGGGCGTGGATGATGAAGTGGAGGGCGTCCGTCGAGTTCGCGGGGATGGTGATCTCGAGGGCCCACGTCCCGTTCTGGGTGTCCCCGGACTCCAGGTCGACGGACACGTTCGAGTGGATGGGGAAGAACCCGTACCAGTACTCGACCGTCACATTCGTTATGGCCACGCCGTCCGAGGCGAACACGTTGAACACGAACTCGTCGCCCGTTGTGGCGACCTTGGGCGTGGAGACCATCTCGATGACGGGAGGGGTGTAGTCCGACATCACCACGTACGTCTGGCCGGACTCGTTCCCGCCCTCGTCGTTCCTATAGGCCCCGATCAGGATGTCGTCGTAGCCGTCCCCGTTCACGTCGCCCGCTCCCGCCAAGGAGTATCCGGAGGAATCACCTGCGCTCTCACCTAGGAAGGAGCAGTTGGCTCCGGAGATGTTGGTGTCGGTGGACCAGCCAGCGGCCTTGCCGAGGATGATGTACGTCTGACCCGTGTACGTGCCTCCACCCTCGGAATCCCCGAATGCACCGATGAGGATGTCGTCGTAGCCGTCAGCGTTCACATCGCCGGCTCCACCCACCGATCTTCCGCATCCACTGTCTTTGCGCTCCCCCCGGAAGGAGGCGTCCGCCGTGGAGAGGTTCGTGTCCATGGACCAGCCAGTGGCCTTTCCGAGGATGAGGTACGACTGTCCTGCCTCCTTCTGTCCATCGTCATTGGCGCTCGCTCCGATCAGGATATCGTCGAAACCATCGCCGTTGACGTCCCCCGCACCCGCGACCGAGCCCCCGGCGAAATCGCCCGCTCGCTCCCCGCAGAAGGACGCGTTGGCGTTGGAGAGATTCGCCGCCTGTGACCATCCCGTTCCCCTCCCGAGGATGAGGTAGACCTGACCAGCAGTGTGCCCCCCCTCGTCGTTGTACGGGGCGGCGACCAGGATGTCGTCGTAACCGTCGCCGTTCACGTCTCCGGTTCCAGCTACGTCGTATCCCGCAACGTCCTCGTAGGCCTCTCCAGTGAAGGTGGCATCGGCATTGGACAGGTTGGTGTCCATCGACCATCCCGATGCCTTTCCCAACACCAGGTACGTCCTGCCCAGAAAGTAGGTGGTGCTGGAGCTCCAGATGGAGCCGATGAGGATGTCGTCGTAACCGTCGCCGTTCACGTCTCCCGCACCCGCCAACGAGAACCCTGCCCTGGAATTCGCGGACTCCCCCCAGAAGGAAGCGGTCACGCTGGAGAGGTTGGAGTCCATCGACCATCCCGAGGCCCTCCCGAGCACCAGGTACACCTGACCGGTGTTGTTGCCCCCCTCGTCGTTGAGAGGCGCACTGACAATGATGTCGTCGTAACCGTCACCGTTCACGTCCCCGGCGCCCGCCACCGAGTCCCCCAAGTAATCTCCCGGGGCCTCCCCGATGAAGGACGCGTTGGCCCGGGAGAGGTCCGTGTCCATGGACCAGCCGCTCCTCGACCCGAACACGAGGTACACCTGGCCCGCCTGGCCACCGGCGTCGCTGTCCCGATAGGCGCCAATGAGGATGTCGTTGTAACCGTCGCCGTTCACGTCACCAGCGCCCGCGACCGAGTAACCCGACCTGTCGCCAGCGTCCTCCCCGATGAAGGAGGCGCTCACGTCCGCCAGATCGGTGTCCATGGCGTATCCGGCGTCGGCAGGTTCACCGACCAGGGTGAGGAGGAGACCTGTCACTAGGATGGAGGACATCACGGACTTGAGCATGACCCTTGGACCCATCTAGAATACCCCTCACGATCCATCCGATGGCAATCGCAGTACCATTGATAGCGAACGTATATGATACTTTGGATTTTGGTATGAGGCAACGAGTTTTGCGGGGTGCGGGACAAGGGGAGCCAGTCACTTCTCAGAATCATGTTGTGATGTACATCTCAATTCGTATCGTTGGGTGCGGGGCAATCGATCTCAGGTACAGAACGCTGCGCCTCGTCCGCACACGCGTGCGGCCTCGTTGCCATGACATGGTGCTCCCCCTGGTCGAGGGGAGGCCCCACCGGCTGGCGGGGGACCGGGTGCCGGGAGGCGACGGGACCTGGAGGAGGGGGTGACCGCGCTGGCGAGGTGGCCCGTGAGGGGGGTCCCGCGCATCGGGCGGACCGGGACGTCGGTGCGGGACCAGGTATTGCGGGGTGCGGGGCAAGGGAGGCCAGAGCTTTGGCCCTAAGGTCGTTTTCCGATTGGCGAGTTCAACACAATTCAACTGATCCTAGGCGATCATTCAGCCCCTCTTGTCAAAATTGTACCCTTACACTTAGGGGATAATCCAGGATTCGGTTGATTTGTAGGGGTACAAATTGTGGGATCCTATCAGGGGCTGTTGTGATGTGCGTTCCTGATGTGGATGACCGAATATCGAATCCAGTAAAGAATATAAGCGTACAATCATGTCCATATGATGGTGGTTTCGTGAGGTTTGGATGGCTTCTCGTGTTCGTAGCTTCCTTGGTCTTGTTCGCAACTAGCTCCGCTGCCGTTGACCTTACGATCGACACGGAGGTCCCTGAATTCCTTCTTGAGGACCATCTCAACCTCACCGGCACGGCATCATTCACAGATGTGGTGATCGGTGACTCGGGTGCGAGCGACTTCGGTCGGGGGACCCTCGAGAATGTGACCATCGATGGCGACTCCCTGCGCATCCAGCTGGAGTTGGAGGTTGAGATGCTGAACGGGGGCGACCCCGTGCTCGAACCGGGGGACCTATCCTCGTGGGACTCCCATCTCTGGGCGTCCTATTACGTCCTTTTCGTCGATGATACCTTCTACATGTACTACACCGGCTCCCGTTCGACATCCCTCCAGGACCCCAGGCATATCGGCCTGGCGACGAGCACCGACGGGATCACCTGGGTCAGGTACGAGGGCAATCCGGTCATCAGGTCCCGGGAGGAGCCCTACGACCACACCAACCTCATGTCACCTGTGGTCCTGCACGAGGACGGCCTCTGGCACATGTGGTACGCCGGGAACCATGGCAACAACGCTAACGACTCCCGTCAGGATATTGACATCTGCTATGCGAACTCCACCGATGGCAGGACCTGGACCAAGCATCCCGACAATCCCGTGATGGAGAGGGGGTACTCCGTCTGGAACAGCCTCGAGCTTCGACCGACGGACGTGTACAGGTCCAACGACCTGTTCATCCTCCACTACCAGGGGGTCGGCAAGGACGATGGGCACCAAACATACCTCGGCCTGGCGAAATCCTACGATGGCGTCGTGTGGGAGCAGCACTCTGACAACCCCCTGCATCCCTACTTCGACATCCATTGGGCCGAGGGAGTACAGCACTACTCGACCTTCGAGGAGGATTACTGGTCCAAGCGTATCTGGACCTTCGGTAACATGTCGGCGTGGTCCATAGGCTGGATCGTCTCCGGCGACGGAGTGAATTGGGTAGATTCATGGGAACCCTTCTTGACACCCACCGAGGGGACCATCTATTCTCAGCATATCATGTTCCCGAGGGTCGTGAACATGGGGGATCATTATCTCCTCTTCGTTCAATGCCATGATGACAACGATGTTGCGACCGTTGGTCTGTTCAAGTTAACGCCCGGGTCCTTCGACAGGTACACATCGATCCTGTTCGATGCCGGGAACGAGGTGACGCTGGTCGATCTCACCGGAGAGATGACTGTATTTCCATTTATCGAGCCCGAGTTCTACATTCGATGGGGGGACTCTCCCACGGAGATGTCCTATTGGAAGACCATCGAATCTGCTGAGGATATCATAGGATTGACCGGCACCTACTTCCAGTACCGCGTCGACCTCCATTCGGCTATCGATTGGGCCTACCTGATCATCGATGAGTTGATCTTCGAGTACGTCACCGTCGACAGCGTGGAGGTCCGGGTCGACAACGGTACGTGGCAGCCGGTCGAGGGAACCTTCGCTGAGTGGTACATCAACCTGACCCTGGAGGAGGGTGACCACCTGGTCGAGGTGAGGATGACGGACAGCCTCGGTGAGGAGACGATCGAGAACCTGACCGTCAAGGTGGATCTGTTCGTCCCGACGGGGAGCATAACGTTGGATGAGGGTGCGACCATCACGAACTCGACCTCGCTGAGGATCGATTTCGATACGAACGACACCCATGACGTTCCCTGGGTGTGGTACTCCTTCGACTCTGACATCGGGGACGGTTCATGGACCACGCATTTTGGATGGGCTTTGCTCGGGCATGAAGGCGAGGACGGCGAGGTGACGGTGTACGCGAGGTTCCGAGACGAGGCCGGGAGGATGAGCGGGGTCGTGAATGACACGATCATCGTCGATACCACCCCGCCTGTTGTGGTTGTCAATTCACCATCGAAGCACATGACACCCGACGACCGCGTCAAGTTCGAGTTCGAGGTCGTGGACAACCTGGACGAGGAACCGACGTACCGGTGGAGGGTGGCCCCAGAGGAGTGGGTCGTGCTGACGGAACCAACGTTCGAGGTGGAGACGGGAAAGGGCGTCAAGGTGGTTGAGATCCATGCCACGGACGATGCTGGGAATGGTGTGGTGGTGTATTGGCAACTGGAGTGGGAGGAGGAGCCGGGGGTGTCGCTCACGCCCTGGTTGATCATAATCTTGACCGTCGTGGTCATTGCACTTGTCGCCCTTTGGATGTGGAGAAAGAAAAAGGATTGATGTTCGCGATAGGTTGATCCTTGTTTGGTACAGTACAACCGTGCAGAGCCAATATTATTGCGGGGTGCGTGTTAAGGGGACGCTGCGCGTCCGGCGCGCACTCGCGCACCGTCCTTGCCAGGACAGGGTGTTCGCCCGAGGGGAGGCGCTGCCGGCTGGCGGTGGAGAGGGGACCGGGTGCTGGGGTGGGAGGGGAGGCGACGGGACCTGGAGGAGGGGGTGGCCGGGGTATCTATTTAGTACTGCACAATGTCTATTGTGGGGTGCGGGACATTGTGAGAAATGGGGTGTAAGTTAGACCTCCTGGCCCTAGTTGTCATTTACGTGACAAGATAATGATCTTCATTTCACACGGTACACCACGTACCGCCCCTTCCTCTCCGACTCCAGCCGGACCTCCTTGACCAGCTCCCGGAGATGGTATCCCACGGTATCCCTATCGATGCCCAGCTCCTCTATGAGTTCCATCTGGGATATGTCAGGTCTCTCCTTGACCATTTCAACGATGGACTCCCTGATCTCCTCCGGCGTCAGCCGCTGGTCCCTCGGCACCTTCGCCCTGGCCGAGTAGAACCTCTTGAGCCTCCCGTCGCGGACGGACCTGATGAACCTCTCCTTCTCCAGCACATCCAAATGGTAGGTGATCACGCCCGCCGTCAGCTCGAATTCCTTGAGTATGGCGTTGTAATGGATGCCAGGCTTATCGATGATCAGGCCGTGGATCGCGTATCGGTTCTTGTTGTTCAGCACCTCGTCCTTGGAGTTCCGGGACATCAAGGGGACGCCAATTAGGGCGAGGCGGTACTTCCCAGGCTCGGTGGAAGCGACCGCCGCAGCTCCGATGATGACAAGGCTCATCAGTAAAAAGGGAAGGAGGAAGGATGACCAGCCGTCCATGGGTTCGCTCTTGGCGGCCTTCACCACCATTTCCAGATGGGGCGACGTTCCCCCCTGACCCACCGCGTTGCTGGCTGCTATCGAATAGTAGTACGTGGCCCTCCTATCCAGATCCGTATCGGAGAATCCCGTCACATCTCCCAGGACCTGGATGGGTTCCATGGTGAGTGGGTCTTTGC
This sequence comes from uncultured Thermoplasmata archaeon, assembly GCA_965369625.1. GTDB lineage: Archaea > Thermoplasmatota > DTKX01 > DTKX01. The sequence continues at coordinate 10,627 of CBDUQW010000078.1, forward strand.
CCCGGAACAGCACGTACCCGACGATACCTGTGCCTCCATCGTCATCCGGGGGTGACCAAGCCAGGTTCACAGAGCCTCCTTCCTGGACGGCGGACAGGGCAAGTGGTATACCCGGGAGACCGAGAGGCACTGCCGACTCCATCACGCCCTTGGGACCCTCTCCGAGTCGATTCGTTGCCGACAGCCTGAAGAAGTACTCATTCCCGTTCTTCAATCCAGTTACAGTGTGCTCGACGTTGAGGAGCACCCGGGCTGTGAGGGTCATGGTGTCCGGAGACGTGCCCATGTATATCGAATAGCCTGTGATATGGCCCCCGCCATCCGACAAGGGAGCTTGCCAGGTCAGGGTGACCTCGCCGTCCCCGAAGATGGTCTCGAGACCGGTGGGTGACCCCGGTGGGCCAGTCACATCAATATCCAAGGCCGGCGTGCGGGGGCCCTCGAGCCTATCGTTCTCGGCGGACACGGAATAGTAATAGGTCGAGCCAGGTATGATGTCTGGGTCGTGGTGGATGGTCGTATCGCCCTCGACCTCATCGAGAAGGGTCATAACGTCCTCGCCCGGGCCTCTGTAGATCTTGTAACCCGTGATCCCCGAACCACCATCCTCTGTTGGAGGAAGCCACAGGAGGACCACATGGTCCGCTTCGACATCGATGCTGAGACGCTCGGGCATCGACGGGCGACCCATCGGTGTCGCGCTGATCACGGCTGTGGCCAGTCCGTCACCGTACTCAGTGTGGGCCATTAACGAGTAGTGGTAGGTGACACCGTTCTCCACGTCGAGGTCCAGGTACTGAAGGACATCACCGACATCGATCAAGGGGCCTGCCGACTGCTCGCCGTCGCCCCTTAGGACCTTATAGCCCAGGACCTCCGAGCCGCCCGAGAAGATGGGGGGCCCCCATCTGAGGTGCACGGACCCCTCTCCCCCCGTGGCCACGAGGTCCATCGGTGGGTCCGAAGGGCCCAGACAGCGTACCGCGACCATGCTCGAGGGCGGGCTCGCCCCGATATCCGTCACCGCGATTACCGTATAGTAGTATGTGGGACCGTTCACGACCCTCGTGTCGACATAGGAGAGCCCGATGGTGACATCCGCGAAATGTGCCAGATCGGTCGATGTACGCCCACGCATCACCTTGTATCCCACTATGGGATGGCCTCCGCTGTTCCCGGGGGGTTCCCATGCCAACGTCACCTCGGAGTCGCCTCCCGTTCCTTGTAGGTTGGTGGGAGGATCCGGGTATCCGTAGGGAATGGCGTTAACGACCTTGGAATAGGGCCCGGTGGCGAACCCGTGGAAGGCCATAACGCTGTAGAAGTACCTCTCGCCCTTGGTCACATTGGTATCGGCGAACAAGGTCACGTTCGCTGTATTGGCAATCGGGACCAGGGTCGCGGGGCTCTTGCCCCTTTGCACGCCATAACCGAGGAGAGGGACCCCTCCATCATCGACGGGAGGGCTCCACTCCAGTAGGACGCTCTCACATCCTGCCGTCGCCTTCGGGAAGGTCGGCTCTGTCGGCAGGCCAAAGGGGATGACGTTCACCGATGGAGTGAGGGGGCTCTCCCCCACGACCGAGAAGGCACCTACCCTGAAGAAGTACTCCTGTCCGTTGGTCAGACCGTAGCAGGTATAATCGGTCCGGGATCCGATGGTGTCGAATAGCGTCTCCTCTCCCCGGGCCAAGCCCCTGTAGACACGATATCCGCCTTTGTTCCAGTTCCCCCACACGTCGGGTTCATCCCACGAGAGCTCCGCATATGCATCCATGGGTCGCGCCGTGAGGTTCTCAGGGGTTGACGGTAGGACGAAGGGAGTGACCTCCATGGTGATGCCTTGGACGAAGAGGTCCCAGTCACCGTTGAAGGTCGGGTCGTAGCTCTCCGTTGTCGTGGGCAGTGTGTTGGACTGCGTGCCGCCCGCCAGCACGATGGTATTCCCGTCCGGCGCCATGAAGACGGCCCGAGGGGACCCGTGGACATAGGATGCGTTTATGGGCCTATTGTTGGCCACGTCCAGCCACAGGATGTAACCCTGGATCCCCAGGACGTAATCCGGATACATGGACCCCCTGGGTGTTGGCAGGTCGGGAGACCGGAAGTCCCCCGCGATGATGACCTCGTCATCGCCCTTCAATATGAGGTCGGATATCATATCGGGCCCGGTACCTCCTATGAAGGTCGAGTACTCCAGGGCGCTGAGGTTGTGAGAGAAACGGGCCAAGCATCCGTCATAGAGCCCTCCACCGTACCCTGGCTGAAATCCATCGTTCGATGTGGGCAACAGGATCGAGCCCGTGAAGCCACCTGTCCATATCGACCCGCTCTGGGCGATACTCACTGAGTACAGTATATCCTGGTTGGGGCCTCCATAGTATGAGCTGCCCAAGAGTTTGGACAAGTCCCTTGTCAATTTGAAGATGATGCCATCGGATCTTCCGCCGTAATCATCCGAATGGGAATGGTTCGTCATCGGAAAGTCATTGGACCAGGTCTCACCAACGACCACGGGATTACCGGACCCATCGATCACGATATCAGTTCCGTAGTCGGCCCCACTACCTCCGACAAAGGTGGCGTAATTCACCTTGCTGGCCGTCCAAGAGAAGTTGATCACGATCATGGCTTCTCTAACACCACCGGGGAGGGTCGTGCAGAACGCCCCATCTGTAACGGGAAAGTCCGTTGAACCGGAGTAACCCGTCATCAAGAGGTTACCTTGTCCATCTATCACCATCCCAGTGAACCACTCGCCGCCAGCTCCACCGATGTATGAGCCGTAGCGTAGGCTGGAACCGTTCTCATCAAAGACGAGGACATACGCGTCCAGGCTATTCGGGGAGCTCGAGTAGGCATCCTGGGTAACGGGAAGGTCATCAGAAAAGGTATAACCAGTCACCACCGTGGTGCCATTCTCATAGGCGCGAACAGACGATAGGTAATCGGTCCCCGTGCCGCCGAAGTAGGTCAGGAACTCCAGCTGGGACGCGTTGTGGTTCAACTTGGCGACGAAACCGTCACCATAGGGTGGAGGACCGTCTCCACCGCTGTAGGTGGCACAGAATGCTCCGGGAGACACGGGAAGGTTCGTCGAACTGGTGGAACCCCCGCAGTATATCGAACCGTCGTCTCCCATGGCGAAGGTGCCGAAGGTGCTGGGCCACTCCCGAAGCGTGCCTCCAAGATAGGTGCTGAACTCCAGACCGGGATCGATCACTAGGTCCCTTGTGGCATCGTACTTGCCGACCACGAACCCAACGGTGTCATCATCGATGACACTGAAGGCACTATCGATATGCTCTCGATGTTCACCATCCCACTGGAACGATACCGGGGCCTTATCGGTGATGAGACCATGTTCCGACCCGATAAGCAGGTCTCCGGTCTCGGGAGAGATGTTCAGATCGACAATGCCGGTGTACGACATCCGGATATCGGACGGGCGTCCGCCAGGCCCGACGTCGAACTCATACTTCATCCCTCCATCCTGCATCGCGATGGTCAGATCGATGCATTCCCATATCCCTTGGACCATCACGGACCGATAGCTGTCGACCCGGGTCCTCCATTGAGAGGGATCCCGTCCGATGATAAAGTTGGTGCCGTGCGCCATGGCATCCACACCGATCGGTTCGACCTGGTTCGACCCCTCGAAGGTCACGTTGACGACCTCGATCGATCCGTGGTCCTCGGATAGCTGGTATGCCATCCAACCGAGGCCGATCCTAAGGCTCAGAGGGCCTTCTGGGGTGTGGAACCGGACATCCTTGGATGTCTGACCATCGTTCTCGATGAAGAAGCCATCCAGTGCGGGCATGGCAGATAACATATCCAGACCGGTGGGAGGGACGGGGGTTCCATCATCTTTTATTGTCGTAGTAATATCGTAAGATATTGGTTGGGTCTCACGGTGATCCCGGAACCCTTCCATCGCCGCTGGCAGCGGGCTTAGGGACCCCAGCATGAATAGACCGACCAATAGAACGACCAACAGCCCCCTTACCCTCACCCGGTTCCTCTCCCCTGTTTTCAACCCACGATGGGCATAAATGCATGGGCAATTGAAATATAAATCGGATGGGGAATAAACTCATATGAGATCCTTCTAGCTAACTTTATCGTTCAACTGTGAAAGGCCGAACATCCAGAGAGGCTGGAAGCGGGGACCCCAGACTTCATTGGAGGGTTCATGCGATGTGCATGGGAGGGGGAGGGCTTGAGGGTTTCAGGGGGGGGGCACGTCCGTTGTGACTGCGCCTCGGCCGCACGCGCGTGCGGCCTCGTTGCCAGGACTGGGTGTTCGCCCCCCGTCGAGGGAGGCGCTGCGGCTGGTGGGGGAGGTGGGGACCCGGTGCTGGCGACGGGACCTGGAGGAGGGGGTGGGCCGCGCGGTCGGGATGGCCCGTGGAGGGGGTCCCACGCATCGGGCGGACCGGGATGTCGGGTGCGGGACAGGACGTGTTGCGGGGTGCGGGGCAAGGTCACGCTGCGCGTCCGGCGCGCACGCGCACACCTAGGACAGGGTGCTCGCCCCGGTCGAGGGGAGGCGCTGCGGCTGGCGGGGGAGAGGGTGCCGGGAGGCGACGGGACCTGGAGGAGGGGGTGGCCGTGGGCCGCGCGGGCGGGATGGCCCGTGGAGGGGGGTCCCACGCATCGGGCGGACCGGGATGTCGGTGCGGGACAAGGGGTATCGCGGGGTGCGGGGCAAGTTAGCCATTGTCTTCGGATTCATCATTCTCGAGGTCATCGTCCTCGACTTCGACATCCTTCTGGGCCGTATCGACCATGGGAG
>CBDUQW010000079.1:0-15388 GCA_965369625.1 uncultured Thermoplasmata archaeon
CAGGCGGTGCAGGGGCAGCCGGCTCGGGTGCCGGCGGAACAGGCTCTGGCGGTGCCGGCACAGGTGGTGCGGGAGCGGCGGGCTCGGGTGCCGGCGGAACAGGCTCTGGCGGTGCCGGCGCAGGTGGCGCGGGAGCGGCGGGCTCGGGTGTCGGCGGAACAGGCTCTGGCGGTGCCGGCGCAGGTGGTGCGGGGGCAGCGGGCTCGGGTGCCGGCGGAACAGGCTCTGGCGGTGCTGGCGCGGGAGGTGCTGGAGCAGCGGGCTCGGGTGCCGGCGGAACAGGCTCTGGCGGTGCTGGCGCGGGAGGTGCGGGCGCCTCGGGTTCGGGAACGGGTGGCGCCGGTTCAGGGGGTGCAGGTGGTGCAGGTGCAGGCGGTGCGGGAGGTGCCTCCTCGGGGACGGGCGGCGCTGGTGGTGCCGGTGCCGGAGGTTCAGGTGCGGGTGGCTCCTCTGGAATGTCCTCGAAGGCGAAGGCCTCATCCCCTAGCTCCTCCGCGGCAGCCAGGATGTCGTCGGCCATGGCCTCCTCCGGGGTCGTGGCCATCTCGGGGGGTATAGGCTCTGGTTCGCCAACGGCGGGTTCCTCGGTGAGTACGGATGCGGCCTCCACTGCGAAGGCGTCCTCCGACGGGGTGGTCTCCTCGATGACCGGCGCGGCCTCGAGGACCTCCTCATCGGAGATCTCGAGGGGCGCTGCCTCGCCCTCGATCTCGAAGGCGCCGTCCTCCGCTACCTCGAAGGCTGCCTCCTCGGCGACCTCGAAGGCTGCCTCCTCGGCGACCTCGAACCCCACCTCCTCGGCTATCTCGAAGGCCGCCTCCTCGACCACACCCTCTACAGCTTCCACCTTGGCGACCTCGGGCGCGGGCTCCACGCCGAACTCCTCGGTGGCGGCCGGTGCGGCCACGTCCGATGGGGCCGTCTCGAACATGTCGTCGGCCTCGGGTATGGGCTCGTCGGGGGCCAGGTAGGCCAGGATCTCCCGGGCCTTCTCAGCATACTCGGCGTTGGGACCCAGCTGGAGGGCCTTCCTGAAGCAGGGGATGGCATCGGTGCTCTTGTCCATGCGGTCCAGGACGACGCCCTTGTTGTACCAGACCACGCCGTTGCCGTCGTTGACCTCGATGGCCTTGTCGAAGCAGGATACGGCCTCGTCGGGCTTCTCCATCTTATACAGGACGAAGCCCACGTTGACCCAGGCCTTGTCGTTGGAGATGTTGAGCTCTATGGACTTGTTGTAACAGGTGATGGCGTCCTCCATCTGACCCATGTGACGTAGCGCCAGGCCCTTGTTGTACCAGGCCTTGTCGTTGTTGGAATTGTACTCCAGCGCCTTGTCGTAGCATGCGACGGCGTTGTCGTGCCTGCCCAGCTGGAACAGGGCGTAGCCGGTGTTGACCCAGGCCTTGTCGTTCTCGATGTTGATCTCGATGGCCTTGTTGTAGCATATGACGGCTTCCTCGAGGTTCCCGAGGCGGCGGAGCGCCAGCGCCTTGTTGTACCAGGCCTTGTCATCCTTCGGGCGGGCCTGCAGCACGTTGTCGTACGCGGCCACGGCCTCCTGGTAATCACCGTTCTGCCAGGCTCTCTCGCCTTGCTGGTACCAGGACTTGATGTCTCCCTGTTCCATCGATAACACGCCCTCTCGCCATTGTAAACGGCTCAGGCCTTATATAATTCTGTGGTTTAGATTTCGCCAGCTGGTAATCATGGATGAGTCTGGGGCGTATGGCCCCTTGGACGGCCGTCCAGATGGCCCCTCCCGCGGTCGGCATCTCCGTGCCGTGTCCGGAGGGAAACGGCCGATTTTTTCATGAGATGAGAACGACTCCATCGAAGTGCTACCGGAGGGGGGGGAGCACGTCTCACCTTCGACAAGTACATGGGATGATGGCGCTGTGCCGGGACCGAAAAGGTAATATCCAGTTCCCGCCTTCCCCGCTGCACCAGAGGCTCCCGTAGTGTAGTCCGGCCAATCATGCAGGCCTCTCGAGCCTGCGACTCGGGTTCGAATCCCGGCGGGAGCACCAGCGCCTTCTCTTGGGTCCACCAGCGAGTCCCGGTACTTCACTTATCAGGCTTCACGTAGTACTCGTACTCGATGTTCAGGGTCCAGGCGTTCCCGTCGTCGGGCTGGTCGAAGATACCGATGCCGGGCCGCCACAACACGTGGTCACCGCACTCGTTGCACACAACGGATATGGTGTACTCCCCCGTCCCGTTGAAGTACGGGTCCTTGTTCCCCTCGACCTCGTAGTTGATGGTGACGCTGATGCTGCCCTGACCGCCCTGGGGATTGGACGTGGGACCGCCCTGGCCATCGGTGCCGTTGGGCGGGAACACGTCCAGCTCGAACTCGTCCGGCTCGTTGACGTGCCTGCGTGTGGCATCCGGCTCGTCGGTCCATGTGAGCGTGAATGTCACGCTTCTCACGTTGGCAACGTCGATGTCCACCGTGATGTCGGTGACCGAGAACTCGTCCGCGTATCCCGATCCCGATGGAAGGTCGTCCGTAATGACATCGTACTCGGACCAGTCGGGTAGGCCATCGGGCTCGTCCGGCTTCTCCACCAGTTCCATCGTCGGCAGGGTGTAGGCGAACATGATGACGATCGGGATGAAGAGCAGGACCACTATCATGGTGATGGGCTTGGTCCAGATCCCGGTGTCCACCTCGGCGTCCGGGTCCTTCTTAAGGGTCTCGCGGATCTGCCACTTGTTGTAAAGGATGAAGGCGGCTAGCGTTAGCAGGCCGACGACCATGACCAGGGCGATGTAGACCTGTGGACGGCCCTGCTCGTATCCGAGGTTCTGGTACCATTGACCCTGGACTACGCCGCCCAACACCTGTCCGAGACCTGTCGATACGAAGATGCACGCGAGGTAGATCGACACCTTGTCCTTGGGGGCGATCTTGGACACGTACGAGATGAAGCCGGGATGGACGATGAACTCGCCGATGGAGAAGATGATGATGCCCGCGACGAACCAGAACTGGGAGCTGCTCATCCCGTTCAACCCGAAGCCGATGATGAAGATGACCATCCCGAACATCATCACGTTGAGGGACTTGTACTTCTCCACCCTTTTTCCCAGGTAGGGGCCCAAGATGACGATGGTCCCAGGATTGATGACGGCCAGGAGGGGTGCTGTGAACCATATTGGCATCCTCCCGAAGTCGACGAGGTAGTTGGGAAGGAACGTGTGATTGTACGCGAACATGAACCAGAAGCCCGCGTAGATGACGAGGAGGATCACGAAGGACCTGTCGCGTAGGGCGGGACCGATGCGCCTCATCGCGCTGGTGACGGCCAGCTCCGGTTTGGGCTCGACCGGGTTCATGAACATGGTCAGCAGGATGATGATGTTCACGACGATCAGGCCAGTGGAGAACAGGAAGACGTAGTAGTAGAGCGCCACATCCGGGAATACGAAGAAGATGACGAAGGGAGCCAGAACGGCTCCCAGATTGATCATCCAGTAGTAGATGGAGTAGGCCAGGTTCCGCTTCTCTTCGGGTGTGACGTGGGCTATGGAGGCCGATATGATGGGCTTGAACAGACCAGCGCCTATCCCCACGAACAGGAACGAGACCACCAGTGCTGTGAGATCTTCGGGTTCGACGAAGTAGAGGGAGATGTAACCTATGACCATTAGCGAGTAGGCCACGAGCAGCATCAGCTTGAATCCGATCTTCTCCGCCAGGGCGGCAGAGAAGAGGGGGATGAAGTACAGAAGGACGATGAGGAAGGAGTAGAGTGCTCCCCAGGTGGCCCTATCGATGGCCAGGTTGTTGACGACGTGGACGGCCATCACGGACATGGTGCCGTAGTAGGCGCCCCGCTCGAATAGCTCGAAGGCGTTGACGACCCAGAACGTCTTGTTGAAGGAACCGAAGATGCTGCCCAGCAGGCCCGCTTGAGGGGGCTCGGGCTCCTCCTCGACGACCTCGACCTCGGCGTCGACATCCACCTTCTCGGGCTCCTCTCCTCCGTCCATGGAGCTCAACCGGCCAGGTAACGCGCCACCGTTTCAATAACTTTGTGTTCAAGACCATCCGGCGGGCACTTTATTATCCGCGGATTCCATTCCCGACCGATGACCGATCTCTTCAGGGCGTACTTCGACCCGAACAAGCACGCCCGAGAGATCCCCATCGACCTGATAGTCACCGACGACAAGGTGGACGAGGATTACGTCGGCAAGATGGCGGAGGGTGTTGACCATCCCCGGGAGATGAAGGCCATCGTCGTCATCAAGCATCCGAAGGAAGAGGTCTACTCGGTGCTGGACGGCCACCATCGCTACCGACTTCACCTAGAGACGGGTTGCGACACCATCCGCGCCGCCGTGGTCGACGACTACGTTGGCCTGGGGTTCTTCCTGACCAAGAAGGGCGCCTTCCAGCCCACTCCCAGGTTCACCAAGTACATCAGGGTCCCCGTCAAGCGGTTCATCTCCCAGATGGAGGCGTTCCTGAAGGAGCCCTTCAAGGTCCTCAGGAAGCAACCCCCCCCACCCGAGGACCCGGGGGAGTGTGACCCCCCCGAGTGATATCATCGATGTTCCATGGTCCAGCCCGACAACATTGTTCCAGCTGGGATGGGACCACAGCCCCCCGGCGCCGTCAGCCCTTCCGCCTTAGCGTGAAGGCGGCGATAACGAGGAACACCGCGATGAACACCAGCAATGCGAGCACCTGGGGCCACACCTCTCCCAGTCCCCAGCCCCGTATCATGATGGACCTGAGGGCCTCCACCGCGTGGGTCGGGGGAAGCAGGTAGGCCGCGGGGCGAAGCCACGTCGGTATCGCCTCGATGGGCCAGAAGATGCCCGAGAGCAGGAACACCGGGAGCACTATCATCGGTATCATCTGTGTGGCCTGGGCCTCGGTCCTTGCCGCCGCCGACAGCAGGATCCCGAAGGCCATGCTGGCTATGGCGAGAAGGGCCGCGATGAAGATCGCCAGCACCAGGCTGCCCTCCACGAAGATGTCGAACCCGACGATGCCCCAGGAGATGAGCAGGATGGCCTGGCCCGTTCCGATCAGGCCGAAGGCCAGGGCGTACCCCGCCACGATCTCCCCCTCGGTGACAGGTGTCACCAGGATGCGGTCCAGGGTCTTGTTCACCCTCTCCGTGGTGAAGGTGAGCAGCGTCAGCAGCGTGGTCAGCAGGAAGATGGCGAAGGCGATGACGCCGGGGATGAGGAAGTCGGTGAACTCCGCCCCCTCGCCGTAGACCGCGTGCTGCACGATCTCGATCTGGCTTACCACCCCCAGGTCCTCCATCGTCTGCGCCATCGCCGCCCGCAGCTCGGTGATGATGGCCATGTAGATCTGGGTGTTGCTCCTGTCGGCGCTGATCGTTATCGTCGTCTGGTTCCCGGTAAGCATCGCCTCCGAGAAGTTGACGGGGAAATGGATGGCGGCCCAGGCCTCACCATCCTCCACCTTGCTCACAGCGTTGTCCGTAGAGTCCATGAATTCGATGTTCAGCACATCGGTGTCGATATTGCCGATGATCTCGTCCGAGAGCCTCACCTCGCCAAGAAGGGGCACGGTTGTACCCAGGTCCTCGTTCACGATGATCACATCGACGTTGGAGACCTCGCCCCCGAAGGCGATGCCGAAGACGGACATGGCCAACAATGGCGCGACGACCATCAGAACGATGGACCGCTTGTCGTGCTTGAAGCCCCGGAACACCCGTTGGGTAATCGCCAGCACACGGCCCGCGTTCATTCTACCACCTCCGGGACATCCTTGGACACCAGCTCGAGGAAGGCACCCTCGAGGTCCGTGGCGCCGGTCCTTGCCACCACCTCGGCGGGCTCGCCCTCGGCCACCAGCCTTCCGCGGTGCATCAGGCCGATGCGGTCGCAGTGCTTGGCCTCGTCCATGTAGTGGGTGGTGATGATCACCGTCTTGCCGGATTCCTTGAGCCGTCCGAAGTTCTTCCAGAAGCTGGCCCTCAGCTCTGGGTCCACCCCCACCGTGGGCTCGTCCAGGAACAGGATGTCGGGCTCGTGGAGGAGGGAGACGGCCAGGCTGACCCGGTGGCGCATGCCGCCGGACAGGGTTTGGACCAGGTCCCCGCGCCTCTCTCCCAGGGCAACGAAGCGGAGCACCTCCGCCTTCCGGTCCTCCAGCTTCTGGTTGCCCATGCCGAAGAGGCGACCGTAGAGGTCCAGGTTCTCGTCCACCGTCAGGGCCTCGTAGACGGCCAGCTCCTGGGGCATGTAGCCGATCCTATGGGCCAGGTCCACGTCCCCTGCAGGCTTGTCCATCACGGTGACAGACCCTTCCGTCGGCCTCGCGAGTCCCACCAGGATGCGTATCACGGTGGTCTTCCCCGCCCCGTTGGGTCCCAGCAGACCGTACACAGTGCCCTTCTCGATGGTGATGTCAAGGGAGTCGACGGCGACCAGGTCGCCGAACCGTTTGGTCAACCCGGTGATCCTGATGGTCCCCATCTCAGTCCACCTCCGGTGCCAGCCCTCGGGCGATGATCCGCGCGTACTCGCGGATGTTGCCCTGCCCCATCTTGAGGAACACGTCCCTTCCGAGGAAGGCCGTGGCTATCATCGATCGGAAGAAGAAGCTGAAGAAGGCGACGGCCGCCAGCTCTGGATCCACGTCCCTGATGTGCCCTGCCCGCTTGGCCTCCTGGAAGTACTCGGTGTACTTGGCGAGGACCTGGTACGGCGCCTGGGACACCCGGCCCCACACCTCCGGGTCCTTGCTCGCCTCCACCATCATGATCTTGATCAGCTTGGCCCTGGAGATCATCTCGTGATGCATACGTTCCCCGGCCTTGGCCAGGTCGTCCTCCACGTCCCCGGTGGGATGGAGGTCGAAGCTCTCCAGCTCGGTGGCGATTTCCGTCTCCCGCTTGACCACGGCCATGAAGATGTTCTCCTTGGAACCGAAGTTCCGGAAGAGGGTCACCTCGTTGACCCCCGCCCCCTCGGCGATGGCCCGGGTGGTGGTCCCATCGTAGCCCCTCTGGTAGAACAGGTCAAGTGCGGCGTCCAGTATCCTCGTGTTGGTGTCCTCGGCCGAGCCCATGTGATGACCTCCTTTGAAAGCAAGTAGGTGCTTGCTTATATCTCCTTCGCACTAGTTAAACCTTGTTACGCTGGTCGCCCCCGACCCCTGACACTACCGGTCCGAACCACTGGCGGCCACTGGGCAAGGTTTATCTATACTCCTTCTCGATATGTCGACCGGTCGTTCCCAGGGTGATGTTGATGGAAAGGAACATGCTGTTGGGTGTCGTAGCCATGGTCATCATGGTCGCCGTGGTGGTCGTAGTGGCCCTTAACTGGGACACCTTCACCAAGGAAGACGATGACGGGGATGGTGAGATCCCCGAAGGGGTCCACCTCACGCTGACCAAGCCAGAGCATCTCAAGGAGTACACATCTCACTTCCCCGTGGACGGCGTGGCCACCTCTTCCGAGGGCTTCTCAGAGAACACCACCCTCCAGTGGATGTTGAAGGGCGACCCCATCTACGGAGAATGGACGGACGAGCAGGGCTGGGACCTCAAGAACGACAACAGGATGGAACTCTACTTCGAGCTCAACATGGGCGGGACCAGGATCGGCACCGTCGTGCTCGTGGTGAGGGTGTTCGACGGCGAGGAGTACTCCAACGTCGTCGAGGTGCCCATCAAGCTGAAGTAGGGCTCCGTGGGGTGCATCATACCTCCTTCCGCACCGGGCAAAGCCTTTTGATATCCCAAGTAGGTTCATACTGGTGAGGGTGGGGACCTTTGGAGACGGACCTTGATGTTATCGTCGTCGGTGCCAACGTCGCCGGCGCCAGCGTGGCCCACGAGGCGGCCTCCCGGGGGCTGAGGGTCGTCCTGGTGGAGAGGCTCCCCGCTGCAGAGGTCGGTTCGAGGAGCTGTGGTGACGGCATCGAGCAGTACCAGTTCGAGAAGCTGGGCCTCCCGGTCCCGCAGGGCGAGTTCATGCTCCGTGAGGTGAAGGTGGCCTACCTCAACTCCCCCGACCGGAAGGTACGTCTCAGGGGAGAATCCGCGGGACTGGCGATGGACCGCTTCGGCCTCAACCAGCACCTGCTGGGGCAGGCCTTGGACTCCGGTGCGGTCCTGATGGATGACACCGAGGTCGCCTGCCCTCTCGTCGACGGGTCCCGGGTGGTCGGGGTCACCTATCGGTCCAGGGGTGGTGGTGACATGCAGGAGATGCGCGCACCCGTCACGGTGGACGCAACGGGTTGGAGGGGCCAGCTCCGAAGGGCACTCCCCGTGGAATGGCCCGTCGCTGAGGTCGTGCTCCGCCACGAGATGGCACTGGCCTACCGGGAGGAGAGGCGGCGGTCCGAGCCCGTCGATGAGCTTCTCGTGGAGGCCACCTTCGATTACGACATCGCGCCCCGAGGGCTCTACTGGGTGGCGGACCGCACGGAGACCCTGGTCAACGTGGGCATCGGCATGCAATGGGTCCCTGGCATCCCCAACCCGGGCACCCGGATCCGGGAGAGGGTCATACCCCTCTACCCGGGACTGGCATCCACCGAGGTCATCAGGGCCGACGGGGGTATCATCCCCAACCGTCGGCCCATCGATTGCCCCGTCGCCCCGGGCCTGATGGTCGTCGGCGACGCCGCTTGCCAGGTGATGCCCCTCACCGGCTCGGGCATCGGTGCCTCGATGTACGCGGCGGGCCTGCTGGCCAGGACCCTGGTCGAGGCCATCGGCTCCAGCAGGTCGCCAGGGATGGAGGACCTGTTCCCGTACGCCCACGAGTACCACACCTCATACGGGGCCGACCAGGCGGCGAACCAGATGCTGAGGGCCTCCCTCCAGGCTCTCACAAACAAGCAGATGAACCGGCTCATGGGGTCCCGTTTGGTCTCCGAGGAGGAGCTGGTCTCCGCGGCGAGAAGGGGTAGACTGGACATGTCCTTCGGACAGAAGCTCAAGGCCGCCGCGAAGCTGCTCGGGGAGCCTCGACTTATCAGGGCCCTTGCCAGGATGCAATCGAACATGGAGGCGGCCAGGCATCTGTACCTCGAGTACCCCCAGCACCCCCGGGACCTCGAGGCCTGGCGCAAGAGGGCCAGCAAGGTGTTCGAGGTGGGACGGCCGGGTCCCATTGGATAGGATTGGCGTGAGACCTTCGTGTCGAAAAGTTCTCCAATCTTTACATATAAACTCGGAGACCAAGTAATGTAACGCCCTAGGGACGTGACCACTCGATGTCACAATGCCTGGACGGGTGTATGAGGGCGTTACCGTGATGGAGGACAGGACCGCCGTAAAGAGGGCCCAGCCACCTCCAGGGGCGATTCCACCACGTTGTAATCCGTTCCGAAAGGTTCTTTTCACAGGAACCCCAACCCCAGAACGCTCAGTGGATGCTAGTACCATGCTCGCGAGAAGGTCCACGATCATCGTCATGGCCATACTGGTCTTCGTCGCCATCACGGCACTGGGTGCTGCCGCCGACGAGGAGCTTGACGACTGGACCGTGCTCTCGAACGAGCAGAGGACCGGCGAGGTCATCACGGTGAACGGGCAGCTGAACATCGGGCTGGTAGGTAAGCTGCACCTCCGGTCCTGTACCCTGAGGTTCACCGACGGGTCCCCCGACGACATCAGGGTCCACATCAGGTCGGGCACCCTCGTCCTGGAGGGGTCCACCCTGGTGATGGAGAACGGCGGCCACATGATGGTCGAGGGCCGCATGGAGGTAAGGGGGACCTCCCACATCAAGTACGCAGACATACTGATCGCCAGCCGAGGGGTCCTCGTGGTGAAGAACTCCGCGCTGACCCTGGAGGGCATCTACTACACGCCGGATACCAACGACCCCCTCGAGCTGAAGATCGAGGGCACCGCCACGTTCACGAACTCCGATGTGGACCTGGTCTACGCCTTCGTGTCATCCGTGGGCAAGTTCACCTTCACCGACTCCTCCATCGACGCCACCAGGGACTGGGAGCAGGAGTACGAAGGTCTGCGGGAGCGGCTCAGGTTCGACCAGGGCACGGTAACCCTGGTGGACAGCACCTTCTCGGAGCTCTTCCACGGGATCCAGTCTCGCGCCGACCTCACCGTCGAGGGTTGCCTGTTCAACGCCTCGGACCTCAGGCTGTTCGTACCCTGGTGGTTCCAAGGGCTCGAAACGGAATTGGATACGTGCACCTTCACCGCCAGCGACCTCATGGTGGATGTCCAGTACAAGGGCGACGAGACAAAGGACCTGGACCTCCTCTTCACCCACATCACCATCTTAGGCGGTGTGGTCCTCCTGGACATCAACGAGACCTACGCGGGTGATATCGCCCTCGTCGATGTCAGCGTCTCCGATTACTCGGGCTACGGTATTATCGTTCGGGCCAGGGGTGTGTACGGTTCCCTCCGACTGGAGAGCATCTCCCTGGACGGTCCCCGTGGCATCCAGGTGAAGGACGACTTCTCCGGGCTCGAGATCATCAACAGCACCATCAGGGCCCAGCGGACCGCCCTCGACTTCACCGGCACCGCCTCCCCCATACCCGCGACCCTGGACAACGTCACCCTCTGGGGCGAGGACGGCATCGTCGCGCGCAACACCGTGCTGAAGGTCACCGCATCCGACCTCTCGGGAGCCGACGTGCCCCTGAGGGGCGAGGGAGGCTCTTTCACCACCCTGGTGGACTGCACCCTCGAGGAGGCCGACATCCAGCTCTCCGTGGCGCCCGGTGGCCGTAATGCCGGGGTCAACGTCGACCGGCATCTCACCATCGACTCGGTCGAGTGGACCATCGAGCAGACCATCGATGAGGGCGTCGTCTGGTTCCATATCTTCAGCGAGAACATCACCTATCCCCTCCCACCGAAGCCCTGGCCCATCGGCTCACCGGTAAAGCCGCTCATCCGTATCCTCGAGTGGTCGTTGGACGACCAGGGTGAGGGTGACTACCTGGCCTTCACCGAGGTGGAGCCCAAGATAGTGCTCGACGCTCACACCTTCGAGGCCGTGGAATACCTGAACCCCTGGGACGACGGTCCCTTCACGCTGGTGTTCCACGATGACGTCAACCCCTGGGCTCAAGTGGACCCCGGGGTCAACCTCCTCGTCACCGAGCCTTCCATCACCCTCTGGGGCACCTGCGGGGATGTCGGCACGGGCATCTCGGAGATGAGGTGGACCCTCTCCAGCTCCCTCGGCGAGGAGGTGAGCAGCGGTCAGGTCGACCATCTGGTGAACGGCAAGTGGCGAACGACGATAGAGCTGACGGGTAACGTGCAGATAATCACCTTGTTCCCGTATGACCTTTCCAGCAACTACGACCAGATACCCATCCGGCCCATCGTCGTGGACGTCCCGGACCCCCTGCTGACCATCGTACGCCCCGAGACTGGCACGCTGACCAACATCACCCTGGTCACCGTCGCGGGCTCGGCGGACTGGTACGCCAACATGGTGGAGATCATGGTGGTCGGCTACCCCGACGTGTACCGCGTCCCCGTCGTCAGCGGCCACTTCTCCAGGGTCGTGACCCTCCCCGAGGAAGGTCAGAACCAGCTGCTCATCACCAGCTACGACCCCTTCGGGGGCACGGACACCAAGCTCATCTCGGTCCACGTCGACACCATCGCACCTGAGCTCTGGTTCCAGACCCTCGACGACGGCGCCGTGAACTACGTCAACAACCCCTCCCTGGTCATCGTCGGGACGACCGACGACCACGCCGCCCTGATCACGGTGAACAGGCAGGAGGTCGGGCTCCTCGGGGACAACACCTTCGCCACCACCGTCCACCTCGGCGAGGGGCCCCAGGTCATCCGCGTGGAGGCCGAGGACGCGGCGGGCAACCTGAACCGCATCGACCTCGAGGTGACGCTGGACACCATCGTACCACAGCTCACCCTGGTCAACCCTTCATCGAACCCCTTCTGGTCGAACAAGGAGCGGGTCACGGTCGAGATCGAGGTGGGAGAGGTCGTCATAGGATCCACGCTCAACGGCAAGGACGTCGAGGTAATCGAAGGCGTGATCACCCGGACGATCACCCTGGGCGATGGGCGGACCGGGGTCGACGTCACGGTTACGGACCGGGCGGGCAATGTCGCCACCATGTTGGTCTACCTTTTCTTGGACGACGAGGTGCCCGTCCTCAAAATCCACAAGCCCCGTCAAGGGGCCATCGTCAACGCGACCGCTGTCCCCGTGGTCATCATCACCGACGAGGTCGGGTGCACCATCTCGGCGACCGGAGCGATAATCGACGTCACCGAGGTCAGCAACGCCCGCCTGGTGGGCACGATGTACCTACCCCCCGGCGAGGGCGTGAGACATGTCTCCCTGGTCATCACCGACCGGGCCGGCAACACCCGGACCAAGGTGCTGGACATTGACGTGGACACCGTCAAACCCTTCATCTCTCTCTCCGACATCTCCCGTGGCGAGAAAGTGACAACTGAACCTCTACACATCAAGGGTCTCACCGAGGCGGGGGCGAAGGTGGTCTGGGTGAACGGCGAGATGGCCACCCTGGCGCCCGACGGCGAGTTCACCACCACCATCCAGCTGAAGGAGGGCGACCGGACCATCACCGTCGAGGTCCTGGACCGCGCCAACAATTACAATAAAGTGGCCGTTGAAGTCAAGGTCCTGGGCGTCCCCGAGTTCCACGTGCCCGTCGCCGGCTGGGCCGCTATCACCATCCTGTTCGCCATGGGTGCGCTGGTGGCCACCACCGAGATCGGACGATACACCGCCCTCGTCCTGTTCCTCCCCCTCTACACCAAGCTCCGGAAGGAGAAGATCCTGGACCAGCGCACCCGCGGCCTCATCCAGGGTTACATCACGGCGAATCCCGGCGCCAACTACACCATCATACGCGACAACCTGTCCCTCGCCGACGGGACCCTCACGTACCACCTGCAGGTCCTGGAGCGGGAGGGCTACGTGTACTCCATCCGGGAGGGCCTGTTCCGTTGCTTCTACCCCCAGGGCGTGCCCCCGCCCAAGAGGGGCAAGCTCCACCTCTCCGACACCCAGTCGGACATAGTCCGCATCGTGAAGCGCATCCCAGGCATCACCGTGGGCGAGATCGCCACGGCGATGAAGAGGCGACCCAACGTCATCTCCTACCATCTGAAGCTCCTCAGGGAGGGTGGCCTCATCCGGATGGAGGAGGACGGCCGCCACGTCCGCGTCTACCCCATCGACACCGCCGTCGCGATGATCTGACGGTGTTCCAGGGGCGACACAGCATCAATCGTCCAGACCGGAGGAGGGGACCTCCTCCGTCCTGTCACCGTCCCCGACCAGCCTCTCGATGCGCAGCTCGGCCTCGGTGAGCCTGCGCTGGCACACCTTGGTCAGCTGCGTCCCCTCCTCGAAGAGGAGCAACGACTCGTCCAGGGACAGCTGTCCCGATTCCAGCCTCTGCACTATCTCCTCGAGGCGCTTGAGGGATTCCTCGTAGGTCCTGCCCCCCTCGTCGGGGGCGTTCCCGGTGGGTTCTTCTTGCATTGTCACAACCTCATGTTCGATCGTCATCTGGGCGCACCCGCTCCGCACGGGTGTCCACCCTTCCGTTTGAGAGCACCAGCTCCATCTGGTCCCCGGGGGAGACACCCTCGACGGACGAGACCAGCTTGCCCTGGGCGTCCAGGGCGATGGCGTACCCGCGTTCCAGGGTGCCCCGCGGGCTCAGGGCTTCCAGCCGCTCCGAGAGGGAGCCGAGACGACCCCGCTCCACCTCCATTGCGTGGCGCCCTGTGGTGCCGAGGCGTCGCACCAGGTCGTCCAGCCTCTGCTGACGCAGCTCCACCATGTCCATGGGCCGGCGCATGGCGGGGCGTGCCGCCATCCCCTCCAGGCGGTCACGGTCGCGGACAAGGCGCCGCGTGATGGCGGCCAGCAGCCGTTCGCCATGGGCCCTCAGCATGCGGGTCTCGTCCACGGTGCTGGGGACCACCATCTCGGCCGCCGCCGAGGGCGTCGGCGCCCGACGGTCCGCCACGAAGTCGGATATGGTGAAATCGGTCTCGTGGCCCACGGCCGAGACCACCGGCACCGTGCATGCCGAGATGGCACGGGCCAACCCCTCGTCGTTGAAGGGCCAGAGGTCCTCGAAGGACCCTCCACCGCGGCCGATTATCACCACGTCCACGTCCCCCAGGGATGCGAGCCGCTCGAGGCCCGCGACCAGCTCCCCGGCCGCCCGGTCACCCTGGACCGCGGCGTGGGCAAGGGTCACCCGAACGTGTGGGTAACGGCGCCGGACGACCCGGACGATGTCGTGGAAGACCGAGCCGGTGGAGGACGTGATCACCCCAATGCGTCGGGGCAGGTACGGGATGGCCCGCTTCAGCTCGTCACTGAACAGCCCCTCCTTCTCCAGCTTCTCCTTGAGGGCGAGGAACCGCTGGTAGAGGTCGCCGACACCACGCTTCACGATGGAGTCAGCGATGAGCTGGTACCGCCCGTGGGGTTCGTAGACATCGATGCGGCCGGAGACCACCACCTTGTCCCCATCCTCCACATCGACCCTCTGGCCCATCCCTCCCCGGGCGAACATCACGCATGGCATCTGCGCGTCCTCGTCCTTCAGGGTGAAGTAGAGGTGCCCAGCGTTGGAGGCCTTCACGTTGGACATCTCCCCCGCCACCTGGATGTCCTGCAGCCTGGGCTCGGAGGTCAGTAGGTCCTTGATCACCCGGGTCGCCTGGGCGACGGTCATGGGCTCGGGGGCATCGGAGGGTGGGGGGGCGGAGGGTTGCCTCTTGGCAGGGGCCACGTCCTTGGCCTTGCCCTCGCCCATGTTGCCTTCGTCCCCGAAGGACCCGATGCTGCGCTGTCCGAAGCCCATCGAACTCCGACCGCTATCGGCCTCGCCCCTTATTAAGCTCTGAGGGCGGGGGCGAGTGAAGGTGCTACGTGGTCATATTTATCTAGCGATGATGTCATCGACAGGCCGTGCTTGCGCGCTGCCCTGGGTGTGGCGAGATAGTCGAGGACCCCGGGACCTCGGACACCGTTGTGTGCCCAGGCTGCAAGATGGAGTTCAAGTCCCGGGGCGCCGACCTGTCGAAGGCGGAGAGCCCGTACCTGCGAAGGATAGCCGCCCAGCCGCCACCCCAGGAGAGGCCACCGCAACCCCAGTATGGGCCTCCCCCATCCCGTCCGCCACCCCAACAGCCCCCACCCCCGTATCATCCAGGTCAACAACAGCCCCCACCCCCATCTCCTCCCGCCCAACAGCATCCACCCCCTCAATATCCCCCCCCTCCATATCCACCCCCTCAATATCCACCCCCTCAATATCCACCCCCTCAATATCCACCCCCCCAATATCCGCCCCCCCAATATCCAACCCAGTATCCACCCCCTCCATATCCACCGTCTCAGCAGC
>CBDUQW010000080.1:0-15054 GCA_965369625.1 uncultured Thermoplasmata archaeon
TATCGCGACCTGGGGTCGCGGTCAATCAGGAATATCGCAACCGCACCAAGCTATACTATTTTAATGTTAACGGAAGATTGTGGTGGGGCCCTTTAATAGCGGTCCTCCCGTTCCACCGTCCACAGTCGGAAGCTAGGCACTGATGACCATGACCGCAGCCGAGGACCCTCCCGTTGAAGTTGAACATCTAGTCCAGGCCAGCAACGTCACCGTCAGGTTCGGCATGGTGGTAGCTCTGGACAACTTCTCGGCCAAGGTCCCCACCGGCATCACCGGCCTCCTGGGTCCCAACGGCGCCGGTAAGTCCACACTGATCAAGGCGGTGCTGGGACTGGTGGAGCCGGAGTCGGGGGACATCACCGTCGACGGGCTCGACCCCCGCCGTGATATGACCCAGGTCCGGGACAGGGTCGGCTACATGCCCGAGCATGACTGCCTCATCAACGCCATGAACCCGGTGGCCATGGTGTCGTACATGGGCCAGCTCTCGGGCATGACCCGCAAGGACTCCATCCAGCGCACTCACGAGGTGCTGGACTTCGTGGGGCTGGGGGAGGAGCGGTACCGGCCCATCAAGTCCTACTCCACCGGGATGAAGCAGAAGGTCAAGCTGGCCCAGGCCACAGTCCACGACCCCCGCATCCTGTTCCTCGACGAGCCCACCAACGGCCTCGACCCCCAGGGCCGGGACGAGATGCTGGACCTCATCCAGAGGATAGGAGCGTCGGGAAAGACGTTGCTGGTCTCCTCCCACATCCTCCACGAGATCGAGCAGGTCAGCCAGAATATCATCATCATCAACGAGGGGCGCCTCATCCGGGAGGGGCCCACCGAGTCCCTCATGCACGGGTCCGAGGACCAGTACCGTATACGCATCCGGGGCCCTACCGAGGCGATAGCGGCCTTCTTGAAGGCGATCGCGTCATCCTACAAGATACTGGATTCCCGGAACGAGTACGGGCAGGTATCGATACTGGTCCAGGGCGAGGGTGGCAGTTCCCGCATCTTCACCGAGGCTGCGATGGCGGGCGTGCAGGTGCGCTACTTCGGGCCCGACACTCTGACGCTGGAGGATGTGTTCGTCTCCGTGTTCAAGGGGGGCGAGTGATTGGGGATACGGGCAATAGAGTACCGGCCCTGGAAGGGGGACCGGACGGACCCCAACCGGCGTTGGCTGGTCATCTCGAACCACGTGCTCCAGAGGAACATCCGGGCCAAGGGGGTCATCGCGCTGCTGATCATCGGCATGATGTTCGCCCACGCCTTCCCCATCATCGGGGCCATCATGACTCCCCACACCGAGTTGACCAACGAGGACATGGTGGGCGGACAGGAAGAGGAGGGACCTGACCACTGGTTCAACGTCACCGAGGGAGAACTGAACATCACCGGCAATCTCATCATCAACGGGACGTTCACCATAGACGGATTCATCGGCTTGAACAACATATCAAACCCTGATCCCGCGAACATCACCGAAGATGAATGGAACGAATCCCTGGATAGAGGGTTATTGAACCTCACCGGTACTGTAAGCGGTTCGGGAGGCCTGTCAGGCTCGTTCGGGGGCGCGTCCCAATTCGGATACCTAAACGCAGAGGGCCAGTTCCTGGTCTCCGGCTTATTCGTGATCGGTGGGTTACCTGATGATCCCGGCAACATGACGGGCGAAGGACCGGGGAAACCCCCCGAGGGCATTCCACCTGAGCTCTACGACTGGTTCAAGTTGCTGACTTCCATGGCCTCCATATCCGGCTCCGGCAACATCACCGGGTTCGGAACCATATCCGGCAACGGTACGGTTGTGGGGACCGTCGAGCCCACGGAGGAAGGGCCCGAGTTCGTTAATCCCGGGGGTTACCTCAACAGCGGCATCTTCATAATCTTCGCCATGCTGCTGGCGGCCATCATCTGCGCCGACATCATCTCATCCGACCTGGCCAACTCCTCCTTCGTGCTGTACTTCTCCCGGCCCGTCCGGTCCCTTGACTACCTGCTGGGCAAGTTCGTTGGCCTCATGTGGGTGATGTGGATATTCTGTCTCATCCCGCCCATCGCATACGTGCTCGTCATGATGGGGACACAGACGGGCGATGACTATTCGGGCGGTATCAAGATACTCGGCCTGACAATCGTGGCGGGCATCGTGACGTCCATATACTTCCTGCCGTTCGGCCTCATGATATCCAGCTTCACCAAGTCGAAGGCGTACGCGGGCATTGGCATCTTCATGTCCTTCTTCGTGCTGTTGATAATATCGGGGATCTTTTCCGAGAGTTCCGACACGTGGTCGCTCATCTCCCCCATCGAGCTGCTCTTCAACTTCTACAACATCCTCTTCGACGGCACACTTCCCGCGGGCATAGAAGCATGGCAGGTGGGGGCCTCAATCCTGGCCTTCACGCTGATACCGATGTCGATAGTGGTCCTCTGGATCCAGCGTAAGGGGGCGGGAAAGTGACCGGGCCAGTGATAGTCGCGCGCACCCTCTCCAAGTGGTACGGCGAGGTAATCGGCCTCAACACCCTGGAGCTGGTGATCCATCCGGGCATCACCGGCATGGTGGGGCCGAACGGCTCGGGGAAGTCCACCTTCTTCAAGCTGGTCTCTGGCCTCATCAAACCCTCGGTGGGCACCATCACGGTGCTGGACGAGAATCCCTGGGGGAACCCGGCGCTGATGGCGAGGATCGGGCTGTGCCCCGACTACGACAACCTGAATGACGAGCACACCGCCCGTTACTTCCTCCGGATCGTCGGAGGGCTCCACGGCATGTCCCGTCCCGCGCTGGACAAGCGCATCGACGAGGTCTTCGGGATCGTGGGCATGACCGCGGCCGCAGACCGACGCATCGGCGGATTCTCCAAGGGCATGAGGCAACGTATGAAGATCGCGGGCGCCATGCTCCACGAGCCAGAGCTGCTACTGCTGGACGAGCCCCTGTCGGGGACTGACCCCCTGGGGCGGAGGGAGATCATCGACCTGGTCCATCTGCTCCACCGAGAGCACGGCCACAACGTCATCGTGTCGTCCCACGTGCTCCACGAGGTGGAGCGGCTCACTGACAACGTGGTGGTGGTCTACAAGGGCCGGGCGGTGGCCACGGGCCACATCCGCGAGATACGGGACCTCATCGACCAGCATCCCCACAACATCATCGTGGAGGCGGACAAGCTGGACGACCTGGTCAAGCGCTTCGTCGAGATGGATTCGGTGGTGTCGGTCAACTTCGCTCCCGACAGGTCCCACGTAGTGCTCCAGGTCACGAGGCCCGACGAGTTCTTCAACTCGATGCCCGACCTGATAAGGGCGACGGGTGCGAACGTGAGCAAGATGTACAGCCTGGACGACAGCCTCGAGTCGGTCTTCAGGTACCTGGTGGGGTGATGGGATGGACCTGACAAAGCAACTCACCGGGTTCTGGACCGTGATCCACTACACCATCCGCAAACTGCTGCTCAGCAAGCGCATCTACATCACGCTGCTCATCACGGTGTTCATTGTGGCCGTCCTGGCCTATGCCTCCACCCTGGAGCTCTCCGAGGCGGACATCAAGAACGACGTCACTCTCGTCGATAGAGGCGTGGACATGCTAGACAACCTCATCCTGTTCTTCTTCCTGCCGGTGATGGCGATGATATACGGGTCATCCCTGGTTCGCGACGAGATGGACGACAGGTCCATCACCGCCATTGTGACGTCGCCCATGGACCGGGTGATAACCTTTGTCGGCTACTACATAGGCCTGGCCATCTCGGTGATGCTCATAATGCTGTTCATCCTGACAGCGGGTTACCTGTCCTACTTCGGGTCAATAGGCATCGGGGATGCGGAGGGGATCTACGGGTCGTTCTTCGCGCTGATGGTGATAGGTGCCTTCGCCTACTCGGCCCTGTTCATCATGGTGTCGGTGCTGTTCAGCAAACCGATCTACTTCGGCCTCTTCTACGCCTTCATATGGGAGACCTTCATCGGGTCGATCCCAGGAAAGATCAGTTTACTGACGGTCAAGCACTA
Source organism: uncultured Thermoplasmata archaeon (assembly GCA_965369625.1). Classification (GTDB taxonomy): domain Archaea; phylum Thermoplasmatota; class DTKX01; order DTKX01. Next base: position 4,018 of record CBDUQW010000080.1, read on the forward strand.
CATCCGGTCCATCGGGTCGGAGTGGATCTACTACGGGGACATCTCGAGTTATCCGGACGCCACATCGGTCAGCGATTCGGCCATCGTGCTGACGGTGTTCATCATCGTCACCTTCGTGATAGGTGCCTTCCTGTTCCGGGAGAAGGAGTTCACCTGAGCGACGGGACCGTCCCGCTCGGGCCGCCTACCGGATCATCTTCCTGCCCAGCACCAGCACGAACAGTGCTATCATGAAGGCGCCGGTGAAGGCCTCCACGCCGGCCACCGCCCTGCCGGCGTCGGTAACGGGCTGGATGTCGCCGAAGCCCAGGGTCGTGAACGTGACCACCGAAAAGTAGAGGCAGGTGAGGAACCCGCCCCAGGTGTTGTACTCTATCTCGCCACCGTCGGAGGGCGCGATGAGCTGTCCGCTGAAGTAGATGGTCGCGAAGATGAAAACGAAGGCCAGCCACCAGAAGATGACCCGGGTGGGGCGCTCGCCGTAGCCGCAGAGCCCCGAGACCAGCTTGCTCGCCAGCCATCCGGAGTACTCCTTGTCCATCTTGAGGGCCCTGGTATGCAGGGCCATCTCCCGGATGAAGAACTCGCCCGCCATGGCGTAGTCGCCCTCGTTCTTGTAGCTCTCCTTGAGGTTCCTGTGGGCGGCCTCCGCCCGCTTGACGGCGTCCCGGGTCCCCTCCTCCTCGGCGATGGTCTCCTCCTTGACCACCACCTTCTTGCCCAGGGGGCCTCGCCCCATCCTGCCCCAGCGGGCCTCGGCCATGTACGCCTCCTCCAGGGAGGCGCCCGTGGTGAACACGTTGGCCAGGTCCACTTCGCGGAAGGTGACGTGACGCAGTTCGGCGTCCTCGAAGGTGCCAGAGTCGATGACGGCCCCGTCGAAGCAGCCCCTCTTCTCGAAGATGACGTCGGTCATGTTCAGCTCGGTCCAGTGGCTCTGGGCGAAGTCCGAGTAGTTGCGGAACTCGGTGAAGGAGAAGTCGGACTCGCCCTTGCACTCGGCGTCGATGAAGAAGGAGTACTTGTCGAACTCGGCGTAGCCCAGGTTGATCCTGCCATTGACCGTCATGCCGTCGAAGTGGGCGTCGCCCGTGAACCGGGCGTGGTCCAGGTCGGTGAGGGTGCCGAAGGCCACGCCGTCGAACAGGGCCTCGTCCCCGAAGATGGCCCCCCTGAGGAGGACCTCGCCCCCGAAGCGGGCGCCGGAGAAGTGGGCCGGTCCCCGGAACCGCACATCGTTGAAGATCACGTCGTCCTCGAAGGTCGAGCCCCGGAGGTCGACCAGCTCGGGGAAGATGGCCTCGGCGAAGGAGGTCTTGCCGGCGAAGGAGGAGTTGCGCAGGTTGACGTCGGTGTGGAACACCCTGCCCGAGAGGTCGACGCCGGGCAGCTGGTAGCCCTCCAGGTCGTGGGAGCCACCGTCCAGCTGCCGGTGGAGGGCCTTGACGCAGGCCTTCTCTTCCTTCGCCCCCACCTTCTCGTGGAAGATGCAGAGATGTTCCTTGGAACCTGCCAGGGCCTGCAGGTCGCACTTGTTGCCGTTCTCCTTCACGTAGGAGCACGAGCTGTCCCTTGGAGGGGCCCCATCACCTTCCTTCTCGCCCATGGCGTGCGAAGTATCGGGCTGATAATTATTATAGCTTGGCGCGCCGGGGGATGGCCCTACTTGATCTCGATGTGCTCGCCCGTGACCTTGTAGTGAACCTTCTCGGCGATCTTGCACGCGTGGTCGCCGCAGCGCTCCAGGTGGCGGGCCACCATCAGGTAGTGGGTGAAGGGGGTGATGGCCTTGGCGTCCTCCATCATGTAGGTGATGCTCTCTCGGAACACGCTGTCCCAGATGGCGTCCACCTCGTCATCCCGGTCCGCGATGTCCTCTATGTAGGAAAGGTCGTCCTCGGAGAAGGACCGGAGGGCGTCCTCTATCATGCCCCGGACCAGCTTGGCCTGCCTGGGGATGAGGACCAGCTTGGCCATGTGGGGCTTGTTGGCCATGGCGATGGCGTCCTTGGCGATGGCCTTGCCGTAGCGGCCGATGCGGTTCAGGTAGGTGTCCATCTTGAGGATGGTGGCGATGGTGCGCAGGTCCCCCGCCATGGGCTGGTGGAGGGTGAGGAGCCGGAGGGCCCGCTCCTCGATGTCCCGGTCGTAGAAGTCCAGCCTCTCCTTCCGGTGGTAGACGGACTCGGCCAGCCGAACGTCCCGCTCCTTGAAGGCCCGGACGGCGTCGGTCAGCATGTCCAGCGCGTGCACGCCCATCTTCTGGATGTCATCGTTGATCCCTTGCAGGCCCTTGTGGAACTTCTCCTGTGACATCGTCCTCACCTACCCGAATCTCCCGGTGATGTACCTTTCGGTCATCTCCTCCCCCGGGTTCTCGAAGAGCTCCACTGTGTTGCCGAACTCGATGAGCTCCCCCAGGTAGAAGAAGCCAGTGCGGTCGCTGACGCGGGCCGCCTGCTGCATGTTGTGGGTGACGATGACCACGGTGTAGTCCTTCTTGAGCTCGTAGATCAGGTCCTCTATCTTGCCCGTGGCGATGGGGTCGAGGGCGGAGCAGGGCTCGTCCATGAGGATGACCTCGGGCTCGATGGCCAGGGTGCGGGCGATGCACAGCCTCTGCTGCTGACCGCCCGAAAGGCTCATGGCGCTGTCGCCCAGGCGGTCCTTGACCTCGTCCCAGATGGCCGCGTCCCGCAGCGACCGCTCGACCATCTCGTCCAGCTTGGCCCTGTTGGTGATGCCCCCGATGCGGAGGCCGTACGCGATGTTGTCGTAGATGGACTTGGGGAAGGGGTTGGGCTTCTGGAAGACCATCCCCACCTTCCTCCTGAGGGGGACGGGGTCCACCTCGTCGGACAGGGTGTCGAGGCCCTTCCAATCGATGGAGCCGGTGGTCCTGCATCCCTCGATGTCGTCGTTCATGCGGTTGAGGGTGCGCAGCAGGGTGGACTTGCCGCATCCGGAGGGGCCTATGAAGGCGGTCACCTTCCTCGGCTCGATGTCCATGGTGACGTCCTTGATGGCGTGATTGTCACCGTACCACACGTTGATGTCCCGGAGGTGGATGACCTCGTTGTCATCGACGGGGGCGCTCTCGACGCCCTCCCCGGGTCCCTCGCGGTTCAGGTTGCTCGCTATGTTCAACATTACCAATCCCTCTTCTTCTCTGCTCTGTTCCGGATAACTATGGCTATCGTGTTCATGGTCAGCAACAGGGCCAGGAGCACTATGATCGTGCTGGCCGCCAGGTCCTGGAAGGCGGGGTCGTGATGCTGTGTCCAGTAGAATATCGTGACGGGGAGGGCCATGAACGGGTCTGTTATGTCCCCCGGCGCCACCTTGGAGAAGGTGGCCGCGATGAAGAGAATGGGCGCCGTCTCTCCCAGGGCCCGGGCCAGGGAGAGGACGGAGCCGGTCATTATGCCCGGCAGGGCGTTGGGCAGCACGTGGTGGCGCACCGCCTGCCAGCGGGTGGCTCCCACCGCGAGGGCCGCCTCGCGGAAGTTGAAGGGCACCGCGCGCAGCGCCTCCTCGGTGGCCACGACCACGATGGGGAGCACCATGATGGCCAGGGTCAGGGCGCCCGCGAGCAGGCTCCTGTCAAAGCCCAGGACCCGCACGAAGATCGCCAGGCCCACAAGGCCGAAGACGATGGACGGGACACCCGCCAGGTTCTGGAGGATGCGGCGGAGGAACCGGGTGTACCGGGTGTCCCTCGCGAACTCGTTGAGGTAGATGGCGGCCCCCACGCCGATGGGGATGGCGATGACCATGGTCAGGAGGATGAGGTAGATCGAGCCCAGTATGACGGGCCCTATGCCCGCCTCCTCGGGCCTCCATCCCGGGACCCCCGTCAGGAAGTCCCAGCTCAGGCCAGGCAGGCCCTGGGCGAGGATGTTCCACATCAGGCTGATGAGGAACAGTATCGCCACGGCGAAGGATGATGCGATGAGGACCTTGCCCACCTTCTCCTTCCTGTATCGCCTCGCCATGGGGTACTCCTTGGTGCTGTCGCGGCCGGGGAGGACGCGACGGAGGGGCGCGACCACGGTGTTCCTGGCGCGTTCCCATGCCAGCTTCCACCGGGACGGGCCCTTGCTGGACACGGTGGACCCGTGCTTGATCTTGATGACCACCCGGCCGGCGATCATGTTCACGCCGAAGGTGATCACGAACAGGTACAGGCCCACGGCGAAGGCGGCGTCGACGCCCAGTCCGGGTGGTATGTCCCCCGTGGCCACCTGGGCCATGTAGGCCGTCATGGTCTGGTGCTCCTCCAGGGGGTTCCACGACAGGTTGGGGATGGAGCCCGCCGCCAGGGTGACCACCATGGTCTCCCCCAGGGCACGGCCGAGGCCCAGGAGCAGGGAGGCCATCACCCCGCTGGAGGCTGCGGGGAGCACCACCTTGGTGGCCGTCTCCCACCTGGTGGCCCCCAGGGCGTAGCTGGCCTCCCTCATATGCTGGGGCACCGCCCGCAGCGCGTCGTCGGAGATGCTGACAATGATGGGCAGCACCATGATGGCCATCACGATGATGGCGCTGATGGCGTTGAAGTAGTCGGCGCCCATGCCGTTGCGGAAGATGACGCTGATGTAGATGAGGGCGAAGAAGCCGTACACCACCGAGGGGATGCCCGCCAGCACCTCGATGATGGGTTTGGCCGCCGCCCGGAACCGGGGGCTGGCGAACTCCGCCAGGAAGACCGACGCCGCCACGCCCAGGGGGGCGGCGATGAGCATCGTGCCCCCCGCGATGAGGACGGTGCCCACCAGCAGCGGCACCACGCCGAACTTGTCGGCGCTGGGGGTCCACTGGGTCCCGGTGAGGAAGTCCCAGAGGGAGACCCCGCCCACCACGAAGAAGTCGTACGAGCCCTCGGCCAGGATCCACATGATCATCAGGCTCGCGACCACGGCGAAGCTGCCCGCCGCGAAGAGCAGCCAGACTATCGATGTCTCGCCGGGACGAAACCGGCGCTTGAACGGATTGCCTGACCCGGTCCCCTTGGACCCGAGGACCATCTTGCTCATCGTGAGTTCCCATCAGGGGGGTCGGCCGGGCCCTCAGTCGAGCTCGGCCAGTTGCGAGGTCACGATACCCGGGTCGACGAGGGACAGCCGGACGTAGCCCACCTCGGGCACTACGGACTGGCCCTCCTCGCCGAGGATGTACCTCAGGTATTCGTTCACTGCATCGCCAGGTTCCGGCACACCGTCGGTGTAGATGTACAGCGGACGCGCCATCGGGTAGTCGGCCACAGCCTCCATCGAAGGGGGCACGTAGGTATCGTCGTCCTCCGCGACGGCCACTGACCTGATGGCGTTCGTGTTCTCGGCGTAGTAGGCGTACCCGAAGAAGCCGATGGCGAACTCGTTCTCCTTTATGGCCCTGAGGATGACGTTGTCGTCCGCGCTGGGGTGGTAGATGGTGTCGGGCATGGCGAGGCGGCTGTTTGCCACCTGATCGTCCTTGCCCCACCGGGGGATGATCTCCTCGAAGAAGTAGTCGTAGGTCCCCGACGCCTCGTCGGGGGCGTAGATCTCTATCTCCTCGTGGGGGGCGTCCTCCAGCCCAGGGACCTCGTCCCAGTGGACCGCGGGGTCGTCATCGGTGAAGATCTTGTACAGCTGGGTGTAGTTCAGCTGGGTGGCGTAATCGTTGTCGTTGTTCACCACCACCGTCAGGACGTCGTAGGCCACGACCCACTTCTTGGGCCAGACGCCCGTGGGCGCCTTCCCGGTGGCGGTGCCGTCGTCCGTTACCAGGGAGGGGTCTCCATCGACCTTCTCGTAATCGCTGCCCTTCATGAGCCTGCTGGCATCGCCCAGGTCGGCCTCGCCCAGCAGGAGGGAGTTCAGCCCGTGGCTCGATCCGCCCCCGCTGACCACGATGTCCGCACCTTCGTACTCCTGGGCCCACGCGATGGCCAGGGGAAGCACGGTGCTGGATCCCGTCTGGACCAGCTGGGGCTTGTCATCATCGTCCCCGCCGAGGCAGCCCGCGAAGAGGGCCGCCGTCATGATGACGGAGACGACCAGTACTCCTACCTTCCAATATTTACCAGATGCCATTCATCGCACCTAGGGGTGGTAACCTCTGGTGAGATATATACCTTCTTTACTGTAAACTATATTCTATCATAAATCTATATAGATACCTGTTTTCTATATAACAATGGGATGGGAAGCGGGTGCCAGGGTCACTCGAACTCCACCCACTGGTCGGGGTCGTGGTCGTCCGGGGGCAGCTTCTGGGCCTCCCACCACCTGCGGAAGAGGAACAGCGCCGTCACCACCGCCGCCACCAGGGCAGCGACGACGACGACCACCGCGACCCCCGTCTCGCTGGAGGCCTCCTCGGGCATGTCGTCGAAGGCGGCGGGCGCGGGCGCGGCCCCGTGACCAGCGGTGTCCCACGTCAGCCTGCCGTCCACCTCGTCGTCTCCCCCGATACGGTGGGCGTAGGCGTACAGCTTGAAGTCCGAGCCGATGTCGACGCCGGCGTAACGAAGGTCCCCCGCCCCGATCAGGAAGTGCACCTTGTCGGCCAGCACCTCCACCTGGAGACTGACCACGGTGGAGCTGGACCCGATGCGGTCACCCTCGAGGTACATCGAGAAGATCACGTTGTCCCAGTTGCTGTCCTCCCACTGGAAGGCTCCCCTCTGGTGGTGCGCACGGGGGTCGAGGAGGGCTCCTGTCAGCCTGTGGTCGTCGTTGACGAAGTAGACCTCGTACCGGACGCCCTCCTGGGTGACGGCCAGGCCCTTCAGCTCCAGGGTCACCGTCACGGTGCTGGTCTCCAGGTCCAGGATGGCGGTCACCGAGATGATGTCCACCGCGGGGTCCGCGCCCCGCCTGCCCGAGGCCCCCGTGACGGGACCGACGCTGCCGTCGGTGATGTAGCTGTAGGTGAAGTCGTCGTTCAGGGGGTCGCCGTACGTCTGGTCGACGAAGTCGATGGGGTTGTAGATGGGGAACACGTCGAACTCCACGGGCAGCACCCTGGCGGCGACGGTGGAGTCCTCCGAGGTGGCGTTGAGCCAGAACCTGTGCTCTCCCGGGAGCATGTTGTCCTGGACGACTATGGTGACGGCGACCTCCAGGTCCTCGCCCGCCCGGACGAAGGCCTCCCAGGGGACCACGTGCACCGTCATCCTGGGGTCGGTGAATAGGACCTCGATGCTCACGTTGTCGTCGACGTTGCCCATGTTCCGGAGGACAAGGTCCATCCTCACCGAGGAGCCCTGGTACAGGTCGATGACGGGCTTGGGCCTCACCGTCCCCTCCTCCACCACGGGGGCCTTGGGGGAGGTCAGGGTGTCGTTGCCGATGACCCACTCGGGCCGGTGGAAGGGGGCGATCACCATGGTAAGGGTCACGTGGTCCGAGGCCGGGCCCCTGGTGCTGTTGGCCCACACCCTCATGGCGTACGAGGGCCAGCCCTTCCCCTCCAGCACCTCGGGGATGTACACCATGAGCTCCACGTCGGCGGACTCACCAGCGACCAGGGTGAAGGACGGGGGCTGGGTGTAGGTGAGCCACTGTGGCGGGGTGCCCGAGGTCTCGACGACCATGGAGTCGACGCCGTTGCCCACGTTGCGGACCCTGACGACGAAGGCGACCCGGTCCCCCAGACCCACCTCCTTGGACGGGTCCTCGGAGGTTACGGACAGGGCGTAGGACTGCTCCACGTTCAGGGTGACGGTCCTGACCTGGGGCAGCGACCCCATCTCCGAGGAATGGACCTCGGCCCCCAACACGTACTTGCCCATGGCGGAACCCGTGGGCACCTGGACAGAGAGGACGACGGTCACGTTCTCCATGTGGTCGAGGGTCACCCTGTCGGGGTCGACGGTCACGTCGAAGCCAGGTGCTTGCTCCTCGTCGTAGGTGGCGTAGATGCGGAAGGTGTCCTCGCCGTTGCCGGTGTTGGTCACCTTGAAGGTGAAGTCGAACCCGGAGCCCGGCTTCCCCCCCAGCTCGTCGGGCCCAATCACGGCTACGGTGAAGGAATGGACCTGCTGGGACCTCACGCCGATGCGGGCGGGCGTGCGGAGGGCCGAGGGAGCGGAGTAGGAGGTGGCCTTCAGGGAGATGGTGCACACGTCGTCCGGGTGGGCTCCCGCGGGCATGTGGGCCTCCACGACGACCCGGTGAGGGCTCTCGCCACCCTGGTCCGGGGGCAGGTCGGGGGTCCAGCCCACGCCGTCGGCGCCCGAGGTGATGGTGGCGGTCCAGCCCACCGAGGACAGGGACGCACTGGCTTGGAGCAGGAACCGGTCCTCGGCGTTGCCCAGGTTGTAAAGGTCGAAGTCTATGCTGATGGTGGCGGGCGGTTCGGCGGCGTACTCGCCGCCGGGTGGCGGGTCGTGCACGATGACCTCGAAGTCCACCATCTGGGGGATCACCACGCCCAGCGGGTAGGCGTCCGACTCGTCGGTGTTCTCCTCTACCACGGCCACGATGGCGAGGATGTAGGTGCCGGTATCGGAGCTGGGGTCGGCATCGATGAAGACCTGGAGGGTGGCCACCTCCCCCACGTCCAGGATTATACGGAGGGTCGAGGTGGAGGTCTTCAGCCCGTCGCCCGTCATGGCGGACAGGGTGTGGTTCCAGGTCTCGGACTCGTTCCTCACCGCGATCTCGACCCACTCGGTGAGGGCGGTGCCCGTGTGCTCCACGGTGAGATTGAAGATCACGGGGTCGGGCTCCACCAGGGGCTTGGTCGACACCGGGTCCGACAGGCGGAGGTCGACACCGTAGGAGGCTCCCTCGACGGTGTCAGAGCCCAGGCTGAATGCCGCGAGGCCGGCGAGGATGCTCGTCATGACGATGAGACCGACGATAAGCGACCTGTTCATTTGGTGGCCCCAACCCATCGGGCGATATTCGCCCCTTCATTATTTAACCGTTGGCAGGTGGGTGACCGCGGGCCGTCCGGCGCGGTTCAGAGGTCCAGCATCATCTCGTACTGGTCGGTGAACAGCTCCATGCCCAGGGCGGAGGCGAAGTCGCCCGTGGGCCCACTGCCCTCCTCCACGTTGAGGATGACCAGCCTCTCCGACTCTGCCAGGCCGGCCAGGTCGCCCATGATGGCTCGGCCGACCCCCTTCCCACGATGTCCGGGGGCCACCGCAATCTGGGGGACGTCGCCCGACCGGGGCTCCACCATGCCGTATCCCGCCAGCTCGTCATCGACCCTGGCGGTGACCACTTCGAAGGTCTCGGCCACCGCCATGACCGATTCGATGGAGTTCTGCCATGAGGGCGTGAAATCCCACATAGTGGCCAGCTCGTCCCATTCCAGGTCCCCGATGGGGGTGTGGTCCAGCACGATGCCGGGACCGGCCCCGGCTCGCAGGTCCTCAACCTTGCCGAGATAGCAGGAGAACTCGCGGACGATGCGGAAGCCCTGCTTGAGGTACAGCTCCCTGGCGGGGTCGTTCTCCTTGATCACCTCCAGGAGGTAGGCCTCCACGCCCTCGTGTCGCAGGAGGTCCACCAGGCTCCGGAAGATGTTGGTGGTGATGCCACGCTTGCGGAACTCGGGCACCACACCCGTCCCGGTGTCGTAGGCCGTGGGCCTGCCGTCCCACTGGCGGATGCCATTGAGTATGAAGCCCACCAGGCGGTCCCCCGAGAAGGCACCCATGGATATACCGGGGTCGTAGCCCCTGCGGCGTGCCATCATCTCGAACTTCCAGAGGGGCATGTCCATCTGGACCACGTAGTCGGAGAAGGCCTCGCGGAAGGTGGCGTGGGTCTCCTCGAGGGTCGAGGTGTCCAGGGTCCTGTACTCGATGTCCTCCATTTCGATCCCACCGGGCCCTGGAAGGCCTTGGCGGGATATGTGCCTTCGGTCGGGCCGAGGACCACCATGGTGTGAGAACGATCTTGATCCCCACTTCGTTATCAGGAGGTCCTCGCTTTCCATTGGCCCGAAACGATATTAGCTCGGACACTGTTATGAGCGCAGTGACCCGAGGCCACCACCGGCCTGGGTCTCAAGGCAGGAGGATAACAAATGCCCAATTGTCCATCATGCGGGACCTACGGGGAGGGGAAGTTCTGCCCCAGCTGCGGTGCGCCGCTCCCTCCGGACCAGCCCATGCCGCCAGGTATTACCGCCCCACCCGAGCCGGCTCCACCGCCGGGGATGAGCCCGCCGCCAGAGCCAGCACCTCCGCCGGGGATGAGCCCGCCGCCCGAGGCAGCACCGCCTGGAGGCATGAGCCCGCCACCTGAGGCGGCTCCTCCGGGAGGAATGAGCCCGCCGTCGGGCCCTGGCCAGCAACCGCCACCTGGCCAGCAACCGCCGCCGGGATACGGGCAACCACCACCCGGATACGGGCAGCCACCTCCATATGGACAACAACCCTATGGACAGCAACCGTACGGTCAGCAACCCTATCCACCGGGGGCCTATCCGTATCCGTACCCCCAGCCGCCGCAGGAGGCGAAGGCCGCCTACTGGATGGGCGTCCTCTCCATCATCTTCGCCTTCCTGTCCTCCTGGATCGGCCTCGTGCTGGCGATCGTCGCCATCTACCTGGGCAAGCAGGGCCAGAAGGAGGGGCTTCTGAAGGCCGACAAGGCCGTCACCTTCGGCATCGTGGGCCTGATCCTGTCGATCATCATGATAATAGTCTCGATGATCTTCCTGTCCATGTTCTGGAGTGAGATACTGGAAGGGGGCTTCGAGAGGTTCCACTGAGACCGGATGGTATATGATTAGCACGACGTACCGTCGCACTGAACTCGGGGGCTCGAGGTCCCCCTCAAGGGCGCAATACCAGGCACCCCGGCGATGGCCATATAGGCCAAGGCCCTACTGCCAATGTTCACTGCACCATTGAGATCCGCGTTGTACTCCCCGCAGAACGAACATATGAAGAGACCCTGGCTAGGTCGCCTCCCGTCCTGATGACAGATACGACACTCGCGGGATGAGTACGCCTCGTCGACCTTGATGACGGGCACTCCCGCCCAGGCGGCCTTGTACTCGATGAACTGGGAGAGGCGGTTGAAT
>CBDUQW010000081.1:0-15006 GCA_965369625.1 uncultured Thermoplasmata archaeon
CCGGTGTGTCCTCGACCTTGTGCTTGGCCACGTCGGGACTGCTCTTTTCATTGTCCTCTCCAACGCTGGAGCCCACCGCGTCATTACCGAAGGAGTCCTTGCCCGTAAAGTAGTAGGTGTGCTCGCCCGCGTCCAGCTTGGTCTTCAGGGTGTACTCCTGGCCGTCGGTGGTGTCGTCGTCGTCGGGGTCTGGGATCATCGGGTAGGGCACACCGTCTATCACCACGAACACGGTGCCCTTGTCCCCGTCCTCGTCCTTGAACTCGACGGTTATCTTGAACTTGGTCTCGGTGGACCCCTTGTTGGGGGACATCTCGTCACCGCTGAGGACCGGTGGCTTGTTGTCTGGCACGATCGCTGCAGTCAATGTGTCCTCGTCCGTGTTCCCCGCCAGGTCGGTGACCGTCAGGGTGACCGTCAAGGTGACCACGTCAGGGAAGGTGTACGTGGCCGTCTCGCCGTCCAGGGTCACCTCCACCCCGTCGAGCTCGAAGGTCCATTGGTAGGACAGGATGCCCTCGTTGTCCGAGGAGCCCGATGCGTCGAGGGTCGCCTCCGTCTTGACTATCTCCTCCAAGTCCACCCCGGCAACGGCCGTGGGAGGTTCCTGGTCTAGGATGATGGTGTGGTCCGAGGTCAACCCACCGACGTTCCCGGCTAGATCCGTGGCCCGGACGGCGATGATGGTCTCCCTGTCCTCGAGGATGAGGTTGAACTTGAAGTTGCCTTCCCCGTCCGCGTCCACCTTGACACTGACCTCGCCGTTCACCAGGAGCTCGACGAGGCTCCCGACCTCCGCAATGCCCTCGATGGTGTGGGCCTTCTCGTTGGTATACTCGGGGACACCGTCCAGGGTCGGCACATCTGGGGCTATGGTATCGAGGACCACCGTCTGGACCGTGGCCCTCGAGCCAACGTTCAGTGCCCTGTCGCTGGCATGGGCGGTGATGAGGTTCTCGCCCTCCACCAGGTCCAATTGGAGCTCGAAGGTCCCGTCCAGTCCCACATCCACCGTACCCACCGCATCACCGTTGTTGAAGATGGTGACCTGGCCCAGGGCCTCGGCGGTGCCGGAGACCGTCTGCTCGACGACATTGGTAAGTTCGGGAAGCTTATCCAACCTCGGAGCCAAGGGAGCCTCCTGGTCAAGGAACGCCCCGATCTGGGCCGAGATGGGTCCGGTGTTGACAGAAGCGTCCGTGGCCCATGCAGTGATGATGTTGGCACAATCCACCAGAGTGACCTCGGTCTCGAAATCGCCCGAGAGGTCGACGTAGACGGTGGTGTACTCCTCCCCGTTCAGGAACAGGGTCACGGTGGAGCCAGGCTCAGCCGTTCCTCTGATGGTGTGAACGACGATGTTGGTGAACTCGGGCAGGGTCTCGAGGTCTGGGGCATCCGGCGGCGTGATGTCGGCGGTGGTCACCGTCAGCACCTGGCTGTAGGGAGACTCATTGGGGCGCTCGTCAATGGCGGATATCACGAAGTGATAGGTGGACTCGCTGGTGAGGTCGGTCACCCACACACTGGTGTCGAGGAGGCCCATGGCCGGGGTTATCTCCACCCATGGTCCGGTCTCGTCTCCACCCGGCGCATTGATGTACACCTTGTAGCCAGCGAGGTCCAGGTCGATGTTCGCGTCCCAGATGAGGGTAAGGTTGGTGCCGTTCACCTCAAGCGCTCTCAAACCCCTCGGGACATCTGGAACGACCCCGTCCTCGTGGACCACCGTAATCACCTCGGTCCAGTTCGATTCGAGGGGGACCTCGTCCCATGCGGACATAGCGAAGTAGTACGTCTCGCCATGGACGAGACCCTCGTCCACGATGAGGTTATCAGATGGTGACGACGCATTGCCCACAAGACCCCATTCGCCGCTGGCGTTGGAGTAGACCGAGTACACCTGGGTGTCGTCCATGTTGATGTCCCAGCTGACGTTGATGCTGTCCTGTTCGGGCATGTCCGTGACATTCAGGTTTAAGGGCATCTGGGGTTTCCAGATGTCCGTCGTCTCGAAGACGAGCAGTCTGTCCACGCTCATGTTGATGCTGAGGTTCACGACCGACCACTCGGCGTCGACCTCGGTCCACAGGTCAAGGGCGTGGTCGTGCTCATTGGGGATCGAGTAGTGGTTGTACTCCCTGTCCAGCAGGAGGAAGGGACCCAGCTCCCCTGCGGCGTCCGTACCATCGTGGACACCCATGAAGTGGGCCGTCCGGTATATGGATGTGGAGATGTCCTCCATCAACAGGGCATCGACCCCCTCCATGGGGGCAAGGGACTCGTTCGCCAGGACCCTGAGAACGAGGTGACTGTACACCTCGAGGTCGCCTCCACTGTTCTGGGTCGCGTTGACGGCGAAGTAATCGAAGGAGGTGTTGTAGCAGGAGTAGGAGTGACCACCCTCGATCCTCCAGGCGGGCGTCTCGTTCAGTACGGTCTCGATGGTCGTGTTCCATACCTCGGTACCGGTACTGCCCACAAGTCGGATGCCTGTGGTTCCTCTGTCGGAGGTGTTGATACGGCAACCTTCAATCCTACCGTTCGGACTATCGACGGCATCGATCCCCAGAAGGCAGTTGGTGAGGTTCGTTGTGATAGATGCCCCCGGGGAGTTGATAAGCAGGATACCATCGCCGTCGGTCACATTGCCCCCCGTCACGCTGGGTTGCGTACAATGAGCGAAGATAAAGGAGCCAGCAGTGGTATTTGTAAAGGATGGGGCCGCCTTGTTGTATTCGTACCTGATGGGGTTGCCGCCCACGGTGTTGGATGACGCGATGTTGTGAGCGTAGTGGGAACCCGTTGTCGTCACGAACTCGAAGGTCTGGGTTTCGGAGGCGGTGAACCTGTTGCCCGTTATCAAGCTGCTCGTGGAATATCTGAGCATGATCGAATCGTTGTCGATCTCGTTGTCTTGGATGCAAGTGCCAGAGCACTGGTTGATGTAGATAGGTCCAGTGTTATTGGATATCTTGTTGCCTTTGATTAGAGTGGACGAACTCTTCCGGATATCAAGATTCCAGTTATTGTCCCTAATGACATTATCAAGGATGTGCGCTCTGGTCTCGTACATATAGATGGGTATCCTGGTCGTGTTGGTGATGGTGTTCTTCTCGATCCTGGGTTGGGTGGCCCTGTACGCCACCACCCCGAAGGCATTGTTATCCATATTGCAGTAGGCAACATGATCGTAGCTGGATTGGTTGATCATGACACACTCGCCCTCGTAGGGACCCTGGTAGGAGATGTTCTTGAAATCGCAATAGAATATCCTGTTGTAGGAGCAGTAGATGTTCCGAACGGGGTTCAGATGTGGATCGATGGTGATGCCACGGTCGCAATCCTCGAAGGTGCATCGTTGGATGAGGGAGCCTCCCGAGGAGAATATGTAGATCCCCCGCGAGCATCTCGTGAACGAACAGTCCTGCACGGTAAGGCCGCCGAAGAGATCTGGTTCCCACCTCAATCCATCCCTTGACTGGTATATCGCACCACCATACGTGAAACCATTATCGATGTCCTGGAACTGGATATTGCTGACGGATCCTCCACTGCCGACGTACTTGATCGGTGTGGTCCGGATGGCGGCCGGTCCCTCGCCGATGATGGTCACGTCCTTGTCGACCACCAGGGGTTCGTCGTAGACGCCGTCGCTGAGCAGGATGACATCGCCGTCGCTGGCAGCGTCCACAGCACCTTGGATGGTATCGTACGACCCTCCTCCGAGCACCATTACGGGGGGGATCGAGTCCTCGCCACCTTCACCGTCGTTGAGGGTGAGCACCGGAATGGTCAATAAGAATACCACTAGAACAGGTAAAATAACCTTCCAACTACCAGCCATGGGATGCCCCCCTGGGCACAGTTGCATTGGACTCAGTGAATATAAATAAATTAGGGCAATTAACAACCAGTGTGGAACGGTCCGTGGATCGAATAGTGAAGGGATCGATTCTATCAGATGGGCAGATCACGAGGGAATCGAAGCATTTGAAAAATGATAAATATAAGGTGAACGATGATGGCCAGCACTGTGTGGTGGATACCATGGGTTCCTTCAGGAAGGTGATATTCGGAAAAGCGTGGTGGACCTTCGCGTTGACCGTCCTTCTCCTAATCTCGATCCCCGCCCAGGGCGGTGGCAAGAATATCGACATGGACCTGGTCGAGGTGGGTCGGTCCTTGGAACCTAGCGAGAACAGTATCGACATGACCATTGATTCCCATATCGAGGGGACGTTCTACCTTCTCACCGGTTACGGTCATGCTGACGAGATCAGGGTCCTCAACAAAGGACTTGGGACCCGCGCGGTGATCGAGCCACCTGAGGACGATTTCTCGATACGGGGCTCCGCCTTCTCCTCCTGGATGGCAAGAGTCCTCATCTGGGGCAGATCGACGGGGGATGCCAATGACACTCTGTTCGTCTACGATCTGGACGAGGGGGCTTACGATGCTGATCTGATCCCTAACGGGACGGTCCCACTGGTCACGATAGACCAGGCTAGATTGTACGCCGGCGATCTCATCCTGATGGTGGCGGGGAGGGACTCGAATGGAACCTCGAAGGTCCTCTTCATAGAGACCGCACCCAACGAGGTCCATGCTGAGGAGAATGTGACAGGCAACCGATCCGTGCTCCACATCGATACGGACGGTCACGCCATCCATGTCCTGGATGAGGATGGGGGAGTCCAGGTCTTCGAGACCGGCAACTGGACGCTTACCGAGCAGTACCAGTTGCTGGACTCAGGGCCCATCGTCTACGAGATGCATCCAGAAAGGTTCTGGACCCTGGCAACCTCGGACGGTTACTTCGTCGTTGGGCAGCCCTACGAGGATGGGTGGAACATCGAGGGAAATGTAGATCTGGCACCGGTGGAGGGAGCTTACTACCACAAGAGGGCCGATAATTCCATCTTCGCCGTGACGGCATGCCCAAGCACTGATGGTGGCTCGACCGTGGAATTCTGGGCGGGCGGTGAGTCGGGGATATGGGAACTCATGGATGAGACGCAGATGGAGAAGGCCGTTTCGTTCATCCACCACGTGCCGGGAGTGGATGACAACCTGTTGATAGGTTTCGACGATGGCTCCATCGTCCAGTACAGGCTTGAGATCACCGACATCCCGGAAGAGGACGATGATCTCATACCTTTCAATGGAAAGGTTTGGTTACCGATCATCATCGCCGTGCTCGTGGTGCTCCTGATCTGGCGGTGGAAAGGGAAGAGTGGAAGCGTTGATGGAGAGTCCGCTTGACCTCGACCCTGTAATCTTGATGGCTCTGGTTAAAACCTGCATCTAATGACGCTCGAAAAGGCCAATTGCGGATCAACCCGGATATCAAGCCATCCCGATCCCCCATGGTCTCATCCTGGTCAGAGGCGAGAGTTCGAGGCCCCACCTTCGCAGGCAGGCCTAGATTGGTTCGATCGTGGACGGCGGCTTCGACGTGATGTTGTAGGTGACGCTCACGACGCCCGGGACCTCGGTGGAGATCCTGTTCCCAAGCCTCTCTAGGGACTCGAACGGGAGCTTGGTGGGAGTTCCTTTGACGGCATCCGTGCTGTCCCAGCACCTGACCTCGATCTGCTGCCCGAAGTCCCTCTCACCACCGCTGATGCCGGTGACCCTGTCCTCGTGGAGGATTGCCAGGTACTGGAAGGCACCCGAGTCCTTCAGCTCCTCCTCGACGATGTGGTTGGCGAGCCTGACGGTGGCCACCCTCTCGGGGGTGACCTCACCGATGACCCGGGTCGCGAGGGCGGGGCCTGGGAAGGGCGGGGCGTTGTAGACCTCCTCGGGTAGGCCGAGGGCCTTGCCCACGCGCCTCACCCCCGACTTCCTCAGCTGGATAAGGGGCTCAATGACCTTGTATCCGTACATCATCTCGGTGTCGATGCCGAGCTGCTCGAGGATGTTGTGCTGACGCTTGATACCGGCCACCGTCTCCTCGACATCGGTGTAGTTCGTGCCCTGCATGAGGTAGCTCGCTCCGCTCTCCTTCACGGCCCGGCCGAAGACCGTCTTGTAGAACGTCTGGGTGACGGCCTCCCTCTTCTCTTCAGGGTCGGTCAGGCCCTTGAGGGCCCCGAAGAACTCGCTCTTCGCGTCCAACACTTCAACCTCCACACCCAAGCCCTTGAAGATGGAATGGACCCACTCCGGCTCTCCCTGCCTCATTATGCCGCTATCTACGAAGATGGTCCTGAGCCGGTCTCCGAGGGCCCGGTGGCCCAGCATGGTCACGACGGAGGAATCGACACCCCCTGACAGGGCGTTGATGGCGATCCCATCACCAACCACGCTACTGATCTCCTCCACCTTCTCCTCGATGAACTCCTCTACGCTCAGGTCCTCCAGCTTGATCTCCTCGATGTCCGATATGGTCTGCATCCGATGCCCCCGGTAACCGGCCCGATGGAGGTATGTCGATTTTAGCCTTTGGGCGGACGCAACTCTAGCCTATGATAGGACCACCTTGCTCGGTGTGCTCATATGGGCCAATCGATGGCCCTCTAATAACCAGTGAACTACGTCCGTGCATTCACATTCACTGACCTCCCATGGTAACATTTATATAGATTATGTGTCATATTCATCCATAAATAGGGTTATTGTGACATAAAATGAATATAAAGGAAATCTGGTGGCGCCTTGCATACGATGGTGTCCAGGTCGCCACATCGGAAGATATCAAGCGCCTCTGTGACCTTGCCGGGCATAGGTATACAAGGGCTGTGAACTACCTTCAGAGCAAGGGATACATCGATACGGTGTTCCGGGGTATCTTCTACGTCCGGACCCCTGAGGAGGTCCAGCTGGGTTACATCAACAGACCGATAAACGAGGTCATAGCTCTTGGGCTTGAGAAAAAAGGGGTCAAGAATTGGTATTTCGGTCTGGAAACGGCGCTCAAGTACAACCACATGACCCATGTGTACTTCGATATTACCTTCATCATCACAGATTCGTACCGCACTACTAAGACAGTGGTCATGCTAGGCAAGAGACTCAGGTATCTTCGATGGAAACCCGAGATGTTCGAGTTCGGCATCGTAAAGATGGGTCTTATTCGGTACTCGGACCCCGAAAAGACACTGTTGGACCTGGCCTATAGGTCTTCGACCAATGGGCGAGACCCGAAGGTCATACTCGACGATGTCATCGAGGAGTACACGAGATACGAGAAGGCCATCGTGAGAAGGTACCTGAAACGATATCCAATGAGCATCCAGAAGGTGTTGAGATGGGGGATCTAAGCGGTTTTCTAAGGGCCCTACCGATACCAGACAGGGTGCGGAGGATGGACCTGGTTGAGAAGGACTATCATATGCAAAGGATCCTTCATTATCTCAGCGAAGATTCCGTCCTTTCGAAGGATATTGTATTCAAGGGCGGCACCTGTCTGACCAAGGCCCACCTTGGATACTATCGGTTCTCCGAGGATCTGGATTTCACCTGGCGACACCAGGAGGATTGGTTAGGGCTGCCAACAGCGCAGGTGAAGAAGAGATGCTCCTCCCTCATAGGCGAGGTGGCCGTCGAGATGGAGGTCATGGCAACTGACCTCGGGTTCGATTTCCTCGCTGACAAGAACGAACCTGACCAGGTCGGGATAGGCAGCGGAGGGCGCATGGTGACCTACTACCTCTGGTACCCATCACAGATAACGGGAAACGAGGAGTTCTTGAAGGTCCAAGTGAACTTCGTCGATGAGATCCACGAGCCTATCGAGATGATCGATCTGAGGACGTTCCTCGAGATATTGTCCCCGAGAAGCGCTTTGGATAGACTAGTGAGTAGATATCCAGAGGAGATGGAGGTCTATACACAGGCGATCCGATTCCCGTGCTATTCCGCAAGGGAGGTCTTCATGGAGAAATGCCGGGCTGTACTTACACGCAAGGGAGTGAAACACAGGGACCTGATCGACGTGGCCATGTTGGAGAGTAAAATCGGTCTCAATGTCATCGACAATACGGACGATATCATCAAGAAGACCGTTCCCATGTTGAAATACAAAAGGTATGCTAACAACCTGAAGAGCCGTCAGTCCATTTTATCAGGTCCCGTCCCCCTGTATGAGCAAGCCATGCTCATCCTTCCATTGACACCCGGAATCGAGGAAAGGATGCACTCTATCTATGAGGAAATTTACCGCATATCCATAGACATCCAAGCGCTCCTTGATCTCTGAGCGTTATCTCGCCTTCTCTTCCCGAGCCTTATTGTCCTTCTTCCCCGTGATGCTCGGTCGCTTCCCGAAAGAGACCAACAGGGCAAGTAGCACCAGGACCAGCATGACCACGATGATGCCGTACTCCCAAGCCTTGGGTCCTTCTGCCTCTTTGTCCGGCGGCTCCGTCGTCTCCGATGCCACCATGGAGGAGGGCTGTTGCTCCAGCTGTCCGTCCGCTGTGATGGACGTGACGTACTCCTGGGGCTCGTAACCCTCCTTCCGGACCGTGATCGTCAGGTCGTCACCCATGGCACCAAGGTCCATCATGAAATAGGCGTAACCCGAGAAGTCCGTCGTCTGTGTGAGCACCAGGTCCCCCCATGTTATCCTTACCACTGCGCCTTGGATCGGAGCAGATAGGTTGGCCACCGTGGTTGAATCGCTGTCGACGATGGGACCGATCCGCACGGGGATATGGAGCGGGGAGACGGTGACCATGAAGGTGGTGGCCCCCTTACCTCCATAGGAGTCCCTCACCTCGAGGGTCACCTGATACTCACCAACCGCCTTGAACGTGAAGGTGGGTATCTCACCGTACAATGTGACCCTCTGCCAATTATGAACGAACGTCCACGTGTAACGGGTAATTCCTCCTATGCCCTCAGATGCCGAGCCATCGAAGGTCACCTCCTCGTCGACGGTGACCATCAGGTCCTCTCCCGCGTCGGCAAGCGTGAGCTGTTGCGTGTTCCTCATACCGCCTGCGCCGAACAGGGAGAGGTGTGTCACGTTCGCCCATATCCTGCCCGCGAACGACACGCCGAAGAGCTCGAAGTCCCAGGTCTCAAGACCGGTCCCCTCCACCCATTCGAGGTCGTCCGTGAGCTTGACCCATCCGTCCTCCTTGTTATTGTACACATATAGGGCCAGGGTCGTCTCGTCGATGTCCTCGGGGTCGTCAGCGTCCCCGTCGCCCGTCTGGTCCAGGTCCTCCAGGGTGTAGTACATTGTGAGCAGCGCACCAGAGATGACCGACCTGTCACCGCCCCCATCCGTTCTGATCACCTCGACCTCGACGTACCTCCCGGTCGACGTCTCTCCGGGCTCAAGTCCGTTGTCTTGGGTGAGCTGGTGAGGTCCATCGTCGGCGCCGTATCCTACCATGTCGACCTTGAATGACATGAACTCGTCGAGCTTCCCAAGGAGGGTCGCTCCCGTCGTCATCAGCGTGTTGGAATCATCCAGGAGGAATGTCGACGCGGGACTGATGTAATCAGCAGTTATCGCACCGTCCGTCACCTTCATGTTTAGACTCTTGAGGATGCCCAGCACCCGATAGGTATCAGACGAATATGCCCGGGACAGCATCACGATCGTCTGGGTCGAGGTCCACTTGCTGTACCGTACAGCGAGGTGGGTCCCGCCCTCGGTCATCATGGATTCTAAGATGGCCGGGGTGTCCTCCAGCAGGGACCTGCTGATGGCCCCAGCAGTGGCCTCCTCGGTGGTGGGCTTGCCGATGAGTATCACATACCTCTTGCTCGCGGGGTTCTTGAGTAGCTCTTCCGGGCTGATGATGGAGATGGAAGCGTGCGACGATAGGTCCTCGATGAAGGAGCCGACGTAGGCGTCGGGGTCGATGACCAGGTAAATGGTGCCCTCCAGCGTGATCTCGTGGTCCCTGTCCACGTCGTCGGGCACGCCGTCCCCGTCGCTGTCACGACTCCGGGGGTTCAGGCCCGCGTCCAGCTCGACTGCGTCCAGCACGCCGTCGCCGTCGGTGTCGTTCGAGAGCGGGTTCATCCGCATGGTGACCTCGAAGCCGTCCGAGAGGTCGTCCCCGTCGCTGTCTCCCTCCTTCGGGTCGGTCTTAAAGACCACCTCGTAACCGTCGCGGAGGCCGTCGCCGTCGCTGTCGGGGTTGTCAGGCTCCGTTCCCAGTTCGAACTCCTGGCCGTCGAACATGAAGTCCCCGTCAGAATCCGCGTTCGATATGTTCGACTTGAACTGGAACTCGTCGTAGTCTGACAGGCCGTCGTCGTCGGAGTCCTCCTTTCGTGGGTCGGACCCTGCAATGAACTCATCATAGTCGGAGAGTCCCTCCCCGTCTGTGTCCTTCTTGTTCGGGTCGCTCTTGAAGGTGCTCTCCACCCCGTCGCCAAGGAGGTCGCCGTCGCTGTCGAAGTGGGCTGGATCGGTCCCTGCCTCCACCTCGGCCATGTCATCGATGCCGTCGCCGTCGGTATCGGTATCCTCGGGGTTCGTGCTCAGGTTGTACTCCTCCAGGTCCCCGAGGCCATCGCCGTCGGTGTCGTTGCTGTTGGGGTCGGAAGTCACGAACAGAGACAGTGTCTCGTCCGAGGTGGTGATGTTTATCTGCCACTCGGAGTCCTCGATCTCGTCCGATAGGCCATCGCCGTCAGTGTCGGTGAACTCCTTCTGGTCCACCTGCACGAGGGTGATGTTCTGCCGGATCTTGAGGGTGGTGCCGTTATAGGAGATGGTGCAGTAGATGTGGCCATCGGGAGCCACGACGATGTCCCCGGGAATTAGACTGGTCCCTTCCAGGAGGTCGCCGCTGTCGAAGGTCGCGATCCACCTGCCGTTCTTGTCGATCTTCTGGATCCGTTCGTTACCACCATCGGAGATGTAGATGTCACCTTCCTCGTCCATGTCAACGAAACTTGGGTTAAGGAACGGCTGACCCCCTGGTCCGGTGCCGTCGTACTTCCTCAGGTACGTGCCATCCTTTGCGAACACCTGGATCATGTTCTTATCGTTCTTGGTAAGCAACAGGGTGCCGTCTGGAGCACATGTGATCTGCGGAGCGCCGTCGAGCTGGTCATCAGCGTTCCCCCTGGACCCGAACTCGTACAGGTACGTGCCGTTGCGGTCGAGGACCTTGACAACGGTGTACGGAGAGGGTCCGTACCAATTGGCATCGACGACGTAGATGTTGTCCTCATCATCGATGTCCAATGAATATGGTTCGATGAAGGCATGTGGCCCTGTCAAGGTTAGATCGGCAAGGTGGTTCCCATCGGCGTCGTACTTGTGCAGTCCGCCGTCCCTTTCCGTCACGTATACATTACCAAGGCTGTCCACTGCTATCGAGTACAGGGTCCCGATATGACCGTCCTGCCCCCACTGCGTCTCCATGGTGCCATCGGGTCTCACCTTCTGGATGTACCGCGGGTAGTTGTCCAGGGGGCCCACCGCAATGTAGATGTAATCCTCACCACTGGTTGCTAGAATGTATGGCCAACCACCCCCGCTCACAGTAAACGAGCTCTCGTGCTCTAGGGAGGTGATGGTGTAGTCCCTCAGCCGGTCGTCGGTACCGTCGCCGTCGGTGTCCACCGACCGTGGGTTCTGGAGGGTCAGGTACTCCTCCCGATCGGAGAGGCCGTCGCCGTCGGTGTCGGTCATGAGGGGGTCCGAGAAGGTGTGCCAGTCGTAGGTATTGCCCTCATATTCGAAGCTGACGACCCATCCCGAGTGCTCCATGTAATCGGAGAGTCCGTCGCCGTCGGTGTCATCGTCGTGGGGGTCGTAACCCCTCACGTGCTCCACCTTGTCGTTGAGGCCGTCCTTGTCGGAATCCCAAAACCGGGGGTTCGTGCCGATGTCCAACTCGAAGCTGTCACCCAGGCCATCACCGTCGGTATCCCAGAGCCAGTCACTCGATCTTCCCCTCTCCTCTGTCTTGTTCAACCCGTCCGCGTCCCGGTCGTCCGTGTGGATCTGGGTCCATCTGGCGAAATCATCGATCGAACGGGGCATCACGTCGAAGTAGATGGTGAAGGGATCTGCCTCTATCGTATCCGACAGTTCCTTCATGACGAAACTGAGCCAGAGGTACATACACTCCTCGTAGTACATCCGGTAGTCCGCACCGAACATGACCATGACAGGGTAGTTCACCATGCCGATCCCGGGCTCGACCCAGGCCGTGAGATCGTACTGGGTCCGCTTGTAGGTGGCGTTGTCCGATTCCTCTTCGACCAGGGTCGCGGAGGAACCGGTCTTCGAACCGGAATGGGATGGCACCTTCAGGTAGACGTAGGGTCTTATGTATCCCTCGGCCACATCCCAAGAGGTTCCAAATATCGACGTCTTATTGACATAACTGTCGACCGTCCGGGTGTACGTGATCCTGTCCCCCACGTCCAAACCGTTGCCGTCCTTGTCGTCGACGATCACATCGGTTTCGATGAACCGCATGTCCACCTCGCAACGTGTTGTGATGTCCGTCACAAGGTCTACGATCCATTCCATGATCATAGTTGACAAGAACTTCCCGGCGAATAACCAGAAAGCGATGTCGATGATCGCCCAGATGAAGGTGATCAATCCACCAACGTACGGGATCAGGCTGATGACGAACAATCCGAAGATGTTTATCAGCATCAGCGAGAAGTAGATGAACGCTGTATATATCCCGAAGAGGGACCAATCGTAGGCAATCGCTATCGCGTAGTACGCGTAGAATGCCATGGCCACACTGAGGATGAGGCCTATGACCGTCAGCACCCATCCTATCTTTGTCAGTAAGGACCAGAAACCTGTGTTGGAGAGCTTGGACGATTCGAAGATCATCTTCGTTACCTTGAACAAGCTCTGTCCGTTCCCGACCAAAAGGGGTTCGGCCGATATGAAACGGAACCAATTGATCGCCTGAAGAACGAACTGGTACACAGCCCTAGGTCCTATGAAGATGAAGAGAGAACCCTTGAGAGCTGACACGCCGCCCTTGGTCCAGGTGATGATGGTCGAGATGGGCCCTTTGTAATCGTTCCATTCGAACGTTGCATGGATACCGTCGACCCTTGTCACCATCGACTCGCCCGCGTTCCAGGTCACGACCAGGGCCATCAATAAAGGCAGCTCTTCCTCATCCACCCCCCAATCTGCCATATCCACCAGGATCCTGGAGATGTTGACGGCCTGTTCCTGGTCCTTCCTGTACCAGTTGGTCTTTAGGGATTTTATCTCGAGGATGGGTGTCGCCGTTGTGTCCACCGTCAGCGCATTCCCGATAATGTAAGTGCTCCCCATTGCGGGCATCTGGACGAAAGCGCTGCGACGTTTCATCGCCGTGATGACGGGGAGGGACACGTCTGCACTGAGGTTCTCTTTGATCTCCTTGAGGTACACCTCGGTCAGGGTCTTGAGGGCCTGGTCGAAGCGGTGGAAGGACCCGATCCTGTTGTCCAGCTCCAGGTCATGGTCCTCGAGGATCGCTGGCATGTCCGCCACCTCCGTGGTCCCGTTCCGGAGGAACTGGTAGGCCAGCAGGAGATTGGCCATGAGGGACATGTTGAAGTCGGTGGTGTTGTAGAAGACGCCCACCTGGGTCCCCAATGATTCCTCGGCGAAGCATCCCGATATCACGAAGGTCTCTGGATAGACGGCCAGCTGGATATCATCCGACCGGACGCCTTGGTCCGTGATCTGGAACAGCGAGTTCCACTCATTGTTATCGAAACCGACGGTGATCGATCCATCTTCCTGCACGTTCAGGCGCCCGTGGTCACCAATTCTCAGCTGCCACCAGAGCTTCGCGGGACCCCTGGGCTCCTTTACGAACCGCCCGTTCCATTTCAACTCATCCTCCAATGCGGTGAGGTTTCCCTCGGCATCCATGTGGAGGAACTTGCCATTCGATGCCCGGAGTGCGATGATGTCGTCTCCCAGGTCGATGAGCTCCAGGGTCTCGTCCGCACCCACCTGCGCGCTCCCTGTCGATATAGAACCGTTCTCGGCCACCCCGACGTAGGTGAGGTCCAGGGATTGGAGTGCCGTGAGTCGGGTGTCGGTCTTTCCGTAGATGCGCCAGTTCAGGCTCGCATCGATGTTCCTGCTGATGGGTTGGGCCGATGCCGGGAAGTACATCATCCCCTCCAGGGCGACCACCGTTCCCAACTCCCACTTCGGTAGCAGGGGTATGTACGCCACACCGTTCACCATGGTGATCCCGTACTCGGCGACCGACGTCGGGTCGGTGATACCGGTCCCGTTCAGCTCGAGCATCGCCACGGGCCGGATGTCCTCCTTGGAGTTGTCCAGGTCCTTCATCGAACCCTCGGTGTCGTAGGGCCAATCGTAGACCTTGTCTATCAGCCTCATGTTGTCCGGGTTCTTGGTACGAATCTGGAACGTCACGCTGGTGGCCTTTCCGCTGGTGTTCACTTGAAGGTCGAAGTGCTGGGCATAGTCCGTCCTGGTGAACACTGACATATCATGGGAATCGCTGACCCCGTCCCCGTCGTTGTCGTCGTCCCAAGCGTTCGGGACCCCATCTCCGTCCAGGTCCTGGATGCCGTCCACCACCTCCTGGCTGTCGGGGACGCCGTCATCGTTGGAATCGATCCTCAGGGGGTCCGTTCCCATGGCGACCTCCTCCTCGTCCGACAGCTTGTCGAAGTCGGTGTCCGGATTGTACGGGTCTGTGCCGATGATCCTCTCGACGGCGTCGTAAAGGGTGTCGTTGTCGCTGTCCGTCTTGTCGGTCGTGGTCGACTGGAGCCGGGCCACCATCTTCTTCAGGTCCCGAAAGGGTCCCGGAACCTCGTCGAAGAGGTCGAACCTGGTCTCCTCGTCCTCATCCTCGTACATCTTCGCCACTGCTGGCTGGAAGGTCGTGGCCACCATTACCAGTGCCACCACCATCGCAGCTATCTTGAACGTCCACCTCATGTGTCCACCGAACCTTATTTTGACCGCCATCATGTCACGGAGGTCATCTTATCATTGGTACAATTCCTGAATAGCGAGGATGTATACACTACACATCCTTCAGCCTCGTTTCTTCCTTG
>CBDUQW010000082.1:0-14888 GCA_965369625.1 uncultured Thermoplasmata archaeon
GGGGTTGCTGGGGCTGCTGGGGCTGCTGGGGCTGCTGAGGCTGCTGGCCCTGGGGCCGTGGGTCCCTTGGGGCCGCGGCCTCCTCGGCGTAGGCGGCCGTGGCGGACCGCAGGCTCCAGGCGAACATGAGCAGCATGATGCCGAAGAAGAACAGGAGGGCGCCGGCGGCGAAGACGGGTCCCGTCCCCGTGATGACGGGAACGATGATGACCAGGTAGAGCTCGGCCTCCCCTCGCATCCCTGCCCATATGAGAAGGCCAAGGCCAGAGAGGACCATGACCATGGATAGGGCGAGCAACCCGTTCCCTCGGTCCATGGTCACATTCAGGACGCTGGCGCTATTTACCGTTTTCCCGAAGGTTCACAGGGATAGGAATCCATCATCTGGGCCAGTAACGGGTGAGAAAAGGGTAGGGGGCCCCGGGGGGTGGGAAACGGGGGGGGGTGTTCGGAGGGAACGGGTGGTGGGATGTGTCGGTGGGGGTGATACACCCACCCGGGGCCCTAGGGGGTTGGGGGTCTATAGCGATACGGCCTCGAGGGGCTCGGGGTCGATCGGGGGTTCCACGACGGTCAGGCCGGAGGACTCGACATCGACGGGGGTGTCCTCGGTGGACCTCCACCACCTCTCGATGTCCCAGCGCTCGGCCTTCTCGGGGATGCCGTCGTCGTCGCGGTCGATGACGATGTGGCCCTTGCTCTTCATGTGGCCCACGTCCCAGTCGCCGTCGTCGTCGCGGTCCCAGAACTCCAGCAGGGAGGCGCTGACGAAGTCGTACTCGGCGTTGCCATCGTCGTCGGCGTCGACCAGCTGCCGGATGAACCGGACGGCCCTGAAGTACTCGGGCGTGCCGTCGGAGTCGCGGTCGGTCATGTACCGCTTGCCGGCGTCCCTGTGGATGAGCTCGGCGTCGCCGTCGGAGTCGGCGTCGACCATCTTCCAGGTGGACCACTTCTGGCCCTTCAGCTCGGGGTTGCCGTCGGAGTCCCTGTCCACTGCGCCCCAGGTGGCGGTGTGGCCCTTGACCAGCTCGGGCTCGCCGTCGCCGTCGGCGTCCACGACCTTGGCGGCAGCCTTGTACACGTGGTACAGCTCGGGGTTGCCGTCGTCGTTCCGGTCCCTGACGTCCTTGAGGTAGCGGTAGCCCTTCTTCAGCTCGGCGTCGCCGTCGGAGTCGCGATCGATGATGAGCAGGCCCCAGCCGGCGCGCTTGGTCCTCTCGACGTTCCTGTCGGAGTCCTTGTTGACCAGGAGGACCTCCTTGGCATGGCCCTTCTGGAGCTCGGGCTCGCCGTCGGAGTCGCGATCGATGACCTTGATGGCGCCGGACTTGGCCAGGTACAGCTCCATGACGCCATCCTGGTTCCTGTCGATGGCGTGGAACACTCTGCCCCAGCGGTCCTTGGACTCGGGCTCGCCATCGGAGTCGGCATCGACGACCCTGTACCCGGTCCTCATGTTCTTGACCTCCTCGGGCGTGCCGTCGGAGTTCCTGTCCACCTTCTTGGAGAAGCTCCCGTACCCGTGGGCCAGCTCCCGGCGTCCGTCATCGTTCCTGTCGATGAACTCCCGGTAGATGGTCAGGCCCCTCACGAGCTCGGGGTTGCCGTCGTCGTTCCTGTCGATCCACAGCCGGTCGATGACGATGTCCAGGCCGTACTCGTAGTTGCCGTCGCCATCGGCGTCGATGCGGATGTGCCTCTCGTAGTGCCAGTGGTAGTACTCGTAGTTGCCGTCGTCGTCGGCATCGACGAGCCTCTTCCCGCTGGGGGACTGGCTGTAGCACTCGCCGCCGGCGACCTCGTCATCGTAGAGGCCGGAGGAGTACTCACCCTCATCGTCGGTGCCGGGCACCTCTCCGAGCAGGTAGACGTCGAGGTCGTCGTCGCCCCCGCCGTACGCATCGAAGTCGCCCACTACCTCGTCGCACGTGTCGGTGCATTCTGTTCCATCGGTGCCGGGGTCCCTCTCTGCGACCTGGGTGGCTCCGTTCGGGTCTCTCTCCGCGCCGACGGTCGCGACCATCAGCGAGGTCATCATAAGCAGGGCCATGAGGACCGCTGCCAAGCGCACAAATCTGTTCAAGCCGTCTCTTCGGGTCATGATGGGCACCTCGTTGGTGACTTATCACCTCTCCTTTCGGGTTCCTCTATATAAACCCGTTCAGGGACAGACGGTGAACAGTGGTACGCATCCTGAACAATAGGAAGATGGCCATCTCGGGATACTGGCCATGGAAAATAAGGGGGGGGGGGGACACCGGGCAGGGCGCGGATGGAGCGGGTTCCCAAGGGGGGAGGAGCTTGTCCTGGTCAGCGTGCCCTGCCCTGGTGTCGTGGGGTCATCTATCGATCAATGTTGGTTCAGACCTTCATGGCCTGCTCCTGGTGCATGCACCTGTGCATGTACTGGTACAGGGGCGAGTCGTCGGAGGGGCCCTCGCCATCCTGGTTCATGTACCTGTTCATGGCGCGGGTGAGCACGGGGTCGCCCTGGCATTCGCCGTCGCCCTCGCGCTTCTGCTCTTGGTTCTGCTGCTGCTCGCCGTCGCATTCACCATCGCCCTCGCGCTTCTGCTCCTGGTTCCGCTGTTGCTCGCCGGAGCCCTCGCCATCGCCCTCGCGCTTCTGCTCCTGGTTCTGCTGCTGCTCGCCAGAGCCATCGCCTTCAGCCAGGCCGTCGCAGTCCGCTGCCTGGGAATCGCGGTCCCGATCACGGTCGTGGTCCTGATCTCCCTGGGGGTCCTGCTGGTGGTCCTGTGCCTGCTCACGCGTTCTCGATTGGTCCTTCGGTGCGTCGTCTTGCCCCTCGCCGGCACCGTCCCCGCTCATTCCAGCCATGACGACCACCGAGGTGGTCACCATCGCGAGCATGAGAAGGAAAGCGGTGGTCCGGACGAGGCGTCCAGTTCTCTTGTGTCGTTCCATTGCGCATACCTCTCTCCAAAGGTGCTGACCCTGTGTGTCGATTCACGGTATATATCCGTTTGAGGACAATGCTTGAAATCTAGTACAGGACTTGAATCCTGGGCGCCCGCGATGCCTGGCAATACCTTTATATCGCGCCTCGCATGTCACCAGAAGGGGAGGCTCGAAGGACATGGCCGACAACGTACTGGTCTGCACCGCGTGGCCCTACGCCAGCGGGCCCATCCACCTTGGGCACCTGGCAGGGCACCTGATACCGCCTGACATCTACACCAGGTTCAGGCGCATGCGGGGCGACCGTGCCATCCTGGTGTCCGGCTCCGACGAGCACGGCACGCCCATCACCATCGCCGCCGAGGAGGCGGGGGTCACACCCCAGGAGCTGGTGGACCGGACCCACGCGGCCATCGTGCGGGACATCGAGGCCATGGGCATCGTCTTCGACCTGTACAGCAGGACAACGGCACCCCATCACCAGAGGACGGTGCACATGCTCTTCGATTCCATCAACGCCAACGGTCACATACACGAGTACGAGATGGACGCGATGTACTGCACCCACGACCAGCGGTTCCTCCCGGACCGGTACGTGGAGGGCACCTGCCCCATCTGCGGCTTCGAGTCGGCCCGGGGCGACCAGTGCGACGAGTGCGGCAACACCCACGAGCCCTTCGAGCTGGCCCTCCCCCGGTGCAAGCTGTGCGGCAACACCCCGGAGAAGCGCAGGACCAAGCACATGTTCTTCGCCCTGCCCAACTTCGAGGACGAGCTCAGGGTGTGGATCGAGGGCAAGGAAGGATGGCGTCCCAACGTGGTCAAGTCCACGGAGAACTGGCTCGATATGGGCCTCAAGGACCGCGCCGTTACCCGGGACATCTCCTGGGGTATCACCGTTCCGGTGGAGGGCTACGAGGCCAAGCGGATCTACGTGTGGTTCGAGGCCGTCATGGGCTACCTCTCCACCACCGTCGAGTGGGCCCACCTCCAGGGCAAGGAGGACGCATGGAAGGACTTCTGGCTGGACCCCGCCGCCGAGACCTACTACTTCCTGGGAAAGGACAACATCTCCTTCCACACCATCATGTGGCCCTCCATCCTGATGGCGGCGTCCACCCCCGACCGCAGGTACAACATGCCAACCAACGTGCCCGCGAACGAGTTCCTGATGCTCTCGGGGACCCAGTTCTCCAAGAGCCGGAAGAACGCGCTCTATGTGCACGAGTACCTGGAACACTTCGAACCCGCTCACCTGCGGTACTACCTCACCACCAACATGCCCGAGCTCAAGGACACCGACTTCTCCCTGGAGGACTTCGTGGCCCGGAACAACGACGAGCTGGTGGGCACCCTGGGCAATTTCATCAACCGTGTCCTCACCTTCACCTACAAGAACTTCGGCGGACAGGTCCCCGCCCCCGAGGAGCCCACCGAGGAGGACCGGGAGTTCATCGCGGCCCTGGACCGGGCCCGGGACCTGGCCGACGACCACCTCATGGCCTTCGAGTTCAAGGCCTCGCTGCGAGCCCTCCTCGAGCTGGCCAGGGCCGGCAACGTGTACTTCGACCGCCAGAAACCCTGGGAACTGGTGCGCAGCGACCTCCAGCGGTGCGGCACCGTGCTCAACACCTGCATCCAGGTGATCCAGGGCCTCGCCGTCCTCATGACCCCGTACCTGCCCCTCAAGGCGCAGGAGCTGTGGGAGATGCTGGGACAGCCGGGCAAGGTGGAGCACCAGAGCTGGAGGGACGTGACCCTCCCCGCCGAGGCGGGACGCCCCCTCCCCAGGCCCCACCCCCTCATCAAGAAGCTGGACGTGGAGGACGTGGGCAAGAGGCTGGGCCTGGCCACCCCCGCCGAGCGGGCGGCCGCCAGGGCCGAGGCGGAGGCCGCCGCCGCCGACCCCGATTGCCCCGCGGACATCCTGGACATGGTGGTCGGGAGGATCATCAAGGTGGAGGCCCATCCCGACGCCGACAAGCTGTGGGTGATGGGCGTGGACCTGGGCCCCATGGGCGAGCGCACCCTGGTGGCCGGCCTGCGGGGCTACTACGAGAAGGAGGAGCTGGAGGACCGCAGGATCGTCGTCGTCACCAACCTGGTCCCCGCCAAGCTGCGCGGCATACTCAGCGAGGGCATGCTCCTGGCCGCCGAGGACGGGGACGACGTGGTCTCCCTCCTCGAGCCCGCCGGCGACGCCGAGCCTGGCGACCGCCTCTGGTCCCCGGTGGACGCGGAGGCCAAGGGGAAGGTGGAGTTCAAGCGGTTCCATGAGCTGGACATCCGCATCGAGGACGGCGGGAAGGTGGACCCACCCCACGACCTGGACAGGGCGGACCTGGTGGTGGTCACCCCCGACGGCGAGGGCGTCCGCGTGCTGCACACGTCCACCACGGTAATAACCCCGGACCGCCCTGTCAGACCCGGGAGCGAGGTACACTAGGGGGTGGATGGAGACGTCCTTCGAGGCCGACCTGCACCTGCACACCATTGCGTCCAGCGACGGTCACAGCGAGCCCAAGGAGGTGGTCGCCACAGCCAGGAGGTTGGGCCTCAACGCCATCGCCGTCACCGACCACAACAGGCCCGCCGGGGCCCGGGAGGTCATCAGGGTCGCCAAGGGGTCCGGCCTGCTGGTGGTGCCCGCCTCCGAGGTGAGCAGCTTCAACGGCCACATACTGGCCCTGGGCGTGGCAGAGCCCATCCCCAAGGGCCTCTCACCCGACGAGACCATCCGGCGCATCAACGACTACGGGGGCCTTGCGGTGGCCGCCCACCCGGGCCGTTTCTACACGGGCCTGTCCATCCAGGAGGTCAAGGCCTCCCAGTTCGAGGCGGTGGAGGTGGCCAACGGCGGCTCCTCGCGGAGACAGAACCACCTGGCCACCCTGCTGGCCGACAGCAACAGGCTGGGAAGGACGGGGGGCTCCGACGCCCACTGGCCCAAGGACATCGGCAGGTGCCGCACGGTGTTCGATAACGAGCCGACCAGCGTGGAGGAGGTCCTGGAGGAGATCCGGGCCGGCCGGACCACCACGGAGGGCCTGGGGCTCAGCCTGGGCGGCCAGCTCTCCCACGACGCCGGCATGTTCAGCCGGTGGCTGAAGCGGGGCGGCAGGAAGATGTAGTCATCGGAAGTGGAAATGTATTAGTATGGCCACTCCCAATGCCAATGCCATGTTTGGGGCATATGGGAAGCTAGCTAGCTCACTGTTGTTGCTGTCCGTCGTCGTCGTCGTCATCGCGGTCTGCTCCAGCGAGGACTGCGAGGGTGCCACGACCTACGTCGACGGTGACTGGTACATCAACAATGATACGACGCTCAGCGATGGCACGTGGGTTGTGGATGGCTCGGTCTACGTGATGTACAACAAGCTCACCCTCGACAACGCGGAGCTGATATTCGACGTCACCGACGGTGGGACGCCAAGACTGTACGTCTACGGGAACGCTCAGCTCGAGGCCTACGGAAGCTTGATCCAGGGCAACGGGAGCGGGATGATGGTCGAGATCCGCGGGGACACCGTTCTCGACAACACCACCGTACGGGGCTTCCGATACTCATCCTCTCAGCCAGGGATCACCCACAGGGGTGGTGCGCTGCTCTTGGACCATTGTCGAGTGGAGAACGGGTACAGTCTGATCCGGAGCAATAGCTCTATCATTTTACGGGACTGCGTCCTCACGGGATTCAATAGCTATGGTCTGCAGATGGTCTATTTGGGGAACCTCGGTTCGCGGGCGGTGGTCAAGGGTACCCGCTTCGTCAACGAGTGGGGCTTCGGTTACTATGGCACCGGCTTTTACGTCGTACGGGGAGGGTCGCAGTTCTACCAGGGTCGCTTCACGGTCACCGACTGCTACTTCAACGGCCTCAACATGGCGATATACCTGCTGGAGATCGAGGATACGGCCCTGGGAACCATCCAGGGCAACATCGCCGAGAACTGCACGAACTGCATCTACATGGACAGGGTCGACCACCGCGTGACCGTCTCAGGGAACTCCTGGGAATCCCACTCAACGGGCACCGCCTTCACCCTCTTGGCCGATGACCTGGGTTGGCCCACCATCAACGCCGAGACGATAACGGGTGGTCGTTACGGCTTATACATCCAAGGCGTCTACGGTCCATCTACGCTGCGCGACATCAACATCACCGGTGTGACGTACGGCATCTACATCTCATATGGGACCACCCACCTGTATGATTCGTACGTGCGCTCTGAGACCTACGATTTCTACTCTTCCCAAGGCCATCTGTACCTGTACGATTGCGACCACACCTACAAGGCCTATGTGACCAGCTACTACGGCGAGGTGCTGGAACCGGTCGTAATCAACTTCACCTCCGTCACATGGCAGGAGGGGACCCCTATCGTCGAGGGCTTCACGGCCCTGGAGAACGAGACTGGAGAGTACCTTAGCGAGATGGAGAACGAGGACCCGGGGGAGGTGATGCTGGCAACCTGGAAGAGGACGTACTGGCTCAACATCACCGTCGAGAAGGTCAGGGGCATGTACGAGACCGACGACCTGGAGTTCCGGAGCGAACCCTTCGCCATCGCCGGCGCATCCCGGATGGTCATGGTCATCATAGACAACTCCACGCCGGAGGTGAGCGTAAGGCACCCCCTCGCGGGCGATATGTTCGAGACGAAGACGCTGACGGTCAGGGGCAACTACACAGAGCGGGGTCTCGGCCTGGGTGCCATCAGGGTGACCTACGACGGCGAGAACTGGCTGAAGGCCCAGGTGTTCGACGAGATGACCTGGCACCTGCGTATCGAGGACCTGCCCGACGGCCTGCTCACCTTCACGGTGGCCATCAACGACAAGGCCAACAACTCGATGCAGGTGGAGGTGCCCAACATCACCATCGACACGGTGTGGCCCTTCATCGAGGTGTACGGTCCCGGGAAGTACGTCCGCTCCACACCCATGCATCTGGTGGCCCAGACGGAACCGCGGGCGAGGGCGTACGTGAACCACCAGGAGGTGGACGTGATGCCCGACGGGATGTTCACGGCGTTGCTCACCTTCAACAGCTACGAGAACGAGGTGCACATCCGCGTCGTCGACGTCGTGGGCCACGAGAACTGGACCATCCACAAGGTCTACCTCGACACCACGTCGCCGGCCCTGATAGTCGAATCCCCGGACGAAGGGGACTGGGTCTCGACAGCGAACGTCACCGTCGAGGGCACCACCGAGAGCCAGGCCACGGTAGTGGTGAACGGCAAGACCTGCCAGCTCGATTATGGCATGTTCTCCATCGATGTCCCGCTGGAGTACGGCCTCAACCAGCTGGTGATAACCTCCACCGACAGGGCCGGCAACGTCGCGACGGTGTACAGGATGGTACACATGGACGACGTCATCCCCGAGCTCAAGGTGCGGGCACCCAGACCGGGCTCGGCCACAGATCGCGAGAGGATCACCGTCTCGGGGACGGTGACGGACGAGAACACGGTGAGGGTCTTTGTGAACAACCTGACCGCCGACGTGGTGGACGGAAGCTGGGTCCGGGAGGTCTTCCTCGTCGAGGGCTCGAACACCATCGGGATAAGGGCACTCGACATCGCTGGCAACTCGGTCAGCACCAGCGTGACCGTGCATTGCGACCTGACAGCGCCCACCTTCACCGTGGAGCTGGTGGTCGATGGCGTCTCCCACTCACCCGACGAGAGCCCGATCCTCACCCGCACCAACAAGATACTGCTGAGGATCGACCCCAGCGAAGCGAGCGTGCTGCGCATCTCCAGCGGGGAGGAAGTGAACCTGGGCACGGAACCCTTCGCCAAGGAGATACTCCTCGAGCCCGGGCCCAACGAGTTCTGGCTGCACCTCAGGGACATGGTGGGCAACCGCGCCGAATCCGTCCTCTTCGTGGTGAACCTCGACAACGAACCACCGGTGCTGAGGCTTCTCGTCGATGATGACCTCATCTACGTCGACGAGGATACCTTCCTTCTCCGGGGCGAGACGGACCCCGGGTGCCAAGTGACCATCGGTGGGATACCGGTCCCGGTCCTGCTGAACGGTAGCTTCGCCTTGAACGTCCACGTCGACGAGGGCTCCAACCCCGTCCGTGTCGTCTCCATCGACGAGGCGGGCAACCAGGCGAGCTCGACCTTGCAGGTCGTCTACGAGGCGGAGGAGGAAGCGACGGGCATGTCATCCTGGACGACCATCCTCGTCGCCGCCATCTGCGGCCTCATGGCCGGCCTCCTCGCGGCCCTCCTCGTCGGCAGGCGAAGGAGGGCGGAACCCGCCCCAGGCGGGGGAACATCGGACGAGGGGGAGGCATCGGCCCCCCCGGCCGCGGAGCCGACCCCAGCACCCGTGGTCGAGCCTGCGGTGACGCCCGCCGTCCAACAAGAGGTCCCGGGCCAGCTGCCTCCAGACCCCCAGCGCGAGAAGGACGAGTGGGAGGCGCTCTAGGGCTGGAAGAACGAGATCAAGATGGTGCCCGAGCCGGGATTCGAACCCGAGTCCATAGCTCCGCAAGCTATAAGGATATCCAAGCTACCCCACTCGGGCACCGTGCGTAGGGCCGGGAAAGGAACGTGCCACCTATAATCTTTTCCCTACATCGATCCCACTCCAAGGGAGCATTTCGAGTGGAGGGAAATAACAATTAAATCAAGACGATCAAATAAAATACGCTGGAGGGCGTGACCGAAAGATATAACATCGACCTCTCTCCATGTGAATGCGACCCAAGGGAGGGGGTTGAATTGAGGAGCAGGTTCCTATCTTTGATTGTCGTACTCATGCTCAGCCTGGGGCCTTGTTCGACTGCTCTGGTTACATGCGATACCGATGCATGTGAAAGGACCGAGGATGCTGGGTCACATCCGGACGACTCCCATCCCGGTGAGTTTCGTTCCCATCCTCTATCGAGCATCGAAGGGCACTTCACCGAGAACCTGGGCCAGAAGGGTGAAGGCGCCGGGTTGTTCTACTGCAGGGGCACGGACCTATCCGTGGCCTTCGGTCCTGGCTGGATAGCATACGATTACAGGCCTCGCGATGTTGACAGTGGTGCCCTGGTCAGGGTCTCCTTCGATGGTTCCCACGATGTCCGCCCCATCGGTGAGGACCCCCTTCCCCATGTGAGCAACTACTTCATCGGGAACGAACCGGACAAGTGGGTGATGGGGGCGATGAACTTCCGCGAGGTTATCTATCCATCCCTCTACGATGGCATCGACCTCAGGTTCCGCCTCGACGAGGGGCAGCTCAAGTATGACTTCCTGCTGGAGCCAGGAGCGGACCACAGCGAGATCAGGATGGTCTACCATGGCGCGGACAACCTCCATGTCGACGAGGTCTCGGGAGACCTGCTCGTGGGCACCGCCACAGGCACCCTCAGGGACATGGCCCCTGCATCATTCCAGGAGGGCCCTGACGGCAGAAGGGACGTCCCCTCCTCCTTCCGCCGGTCGGGTGAGAATGTGGTCATGTTCGACGTGACCGGCCACGATCCGACCCTCGCACTGGTCATCGACCCCGGCCTCGAGTTCAGTACCTATATGGGAGGCACCTCGGACGAGGTGGATGAATCCATCCTGGTCTCCGTCGAGGAGGATTCGAAGGGCAACGTGTACGTGGGGACCACCACGCTCTCGAGCGATTTTCCCACGACGACGGGAGCGTACTGCACCACCTATCAACCAGGGAACCTGGACCTGGTCATCTTCAAGCTGTCGAATGATGGCAGCAAGCTCGATTTCGCGACCTTCATAGGGGGCCGGGGTTCGGAAGTCTCCGTCGGGACGTACCTTGCACCTGGAGAGGACCTCCTCATCTTCGGAAGGACCGTTTCCACCGACTTTCCTACCACCAGCGGGGCCTACCAGACCCGATTGGGAGGATCGGGTGACTGTTTCCTGCTGAGGCTCGATTCGACAGGCAGCGCCCTGGATTTCAGCACGTACTTCGGTGGAAGCGGACTTGACGAATACATCTACGACGCCGACCTCGATCCTGTCGGGAACATCTACGTCACAGGTCGGAGCTCATCCACGAACCTACCGACCAATGCGGGATGCTACGACAACACCCACAACGGTCTGACCGACATATTCATCGCCAAACTCGACAAGAACGCATCGAAGGTCCTATATTGCACTTACGTTGGAGGGTCCTCCAGCGATGTTGCGGATGAGATCGAGGTCATGAACGATTCCGTACATGTCATGGGTTGGACGGGATCCAACAACCTGCCTGCGACCGCTGGCGCGTTCTGCAACGCCTTTCAAGGAGGGGCATCGGATGGGTTCGTACTCCGCATGGACATGAACCTGTCCAAGCTCGTTTTCCTCACGTACATCGGAGGTTCGGCGGGCGAGGCGGTATATCCCGGTTTGTCCTTCGACAGCTCCGGCAACCTCTGCTTCGCTGGTAGGACGTCATCAAACGACTTCCCCGTGACGGCAGGTGTCTACGACGGGACCTTCAACGGTGTCGAGGACGGGTACATAGCGAAGATGGACCCGGAGGGCACAAGGCTGGTCTTCTCCACCTTCATCGGAGGGTCGGCCAAGGACCGGATCATCTCGATGGCCATGGGTGACGAGGGATCGATATTTTTCTCAGGTACCACCTCCTCCGCGGACATGCCCGTGACGGACAACGCCTATGACTGGACCCACAACGGCGATGAGGATGTGTGCGTCGGTAGATTGAGCTCGGACGGGAAGGACCTCGAGTACTGCACATTCCTCGGGGGCACTGGAGCGGATTCGGGTGCATTCGACGGCATCGTGAGGGGTGCATCGAACACCACCGTGGTAGGGAGCACGGAATCCAACAACTTCCCCACGACGTCCGGCGCCTACATGGAGACCGCAAGTGGGATGAGGGACATCTTCGTCACACGGTTGGAGACCGAGCTTCCGACGGGGACCCTTCCCTCCGCTCCTGTGAACATCACCGTGGACAACAGGACCACGTCGGTTTACCTGGGCTGGGAGGAGCCATCGGATACCGGGGGCCTGAGGATAAGTGGATACAACATCTACAGGGGCAACACGTCCTCGGACCTCGAAATGGTCAATACCGTCGGGCCAGCCACCAACCCGGGATACCTTGACAAGGATCTGGTGAACGCCAGGACGTATTACTTTGCCGTGACCGCCCTCAACCTGGTCGGGGAGGGTCCCAGGACCCAAGTGGTGGAAGCCACACCCTTCGGGCTGCCCGGAGTACCTGGAGCCTTCTTGGCCACACCGGGTTGCGCCACGGTGCTGCTGACGTGGGAGGAGCCCCCCTCTGGAGGGTACCCTATCCTCGGCTACAGGGTCCACCGGGGTGAGAGCTTCTTCGCCATCGGTCACCTGCTCGACCTGGGGAACGTGACCCGGTACCTGGACGAGGGCCTCGAGAACGGAAGGGCCTACTACTATCAGGTCCAGGCCCTCACGGAGGTGGGCATCGGCAAGAACACGACAGAGGTAGTCGTGCAACCTGTGGGATACCCGACCGAACCCCTCGGGTTGACAGCCGAACCCGGTGACGGTTTCGTGCTCTTGAACTGGGAGGCCCCCCACGACGATGGAGGGTGGCAGTTGGTGGGGTACCGGGTCTTCAGGGGCATGTCCGAGAGCGCGCTCTCCAAGGTGGGGACGGTCGGGGGCGCCAGCACGTCGTACAACGATACTAATGTTCTTAACGGCGAGACCTACTGGTACTCGGTGATGGCCCATACGGCGGCGGCGGACGGGCCCCGTTGCCGTTGCATAAGCGCGACCCCGTTGGGCCCGCCCAGCACCCCCCTTGACCTGACCGTGATCCCCGGGGACGGGGAAGCGATGCTGTCATGGAAGGCACCCGAGGATGATGGAGGTACGGAGGTCGTGGGCTACCACGTCTTCCGGGGCGAGGGACGGGACGACATCGAGTGGCTCACCTCGGTCGATGTAGGAACACGCTCCTTCGAGGACACTGGCCTCGTGAACGGCCAGACCTACTACTATGCCGTACTCGCCTTCAACACCGAGGGCTCCGGCCCGCTCACTTCCGCAGTGGGTGTGGTCCCCGTCACCCTGCCCGACCCTCCGGGTGAACCCATGGCCACGGTAGGCAACGGATCGGTCTCCCTCACATGGCTAGAGCCGACCAAGGATGGTGGTGCTGACATCACGGGTTACATGGTCCTGAGGGGCACGTCGGCCGATTCGTTGGAGGAACTTCGAGCGATCGACGGGACCCTGCCTACGTTCGAGGACACTGACGTGGTCGCAGGGACCACGTACTACTATGCCGTGGCCGCCATCACCTCCGGAGGCGTGGGACCGATGAGCCCCCTGGTATCAGCCACGCCATACGGCCCGCCGGGCCAGCCACTAGACCTGGTCGCGATCCCCGGGGACGGTGAGGTCCTGCTATCGTGGGAGGCCCCGGACTTCGATGGTGCCTCCAAGATAACCGGCTACGTTGTCCTTCGGGGTGGTTCCCATGACGACCTCTGGGAGGTGGCATCTCTAGGAGACGTATACACCTACCGGGACATCGGTGTCATCAACCTGCGGACCTATCATTATGCCGTGCAAGCCATTAACAAGGCGGGAAGAGGGTCGGTCTCTGCAATATCGGAGGTCGCACCATTCAAGCCCGATACCACACCGGGCAAGGTGTGCACGCTGATGGCGGAAGCGGATGGCGTCAAGGTCACTGTGACATGGACAGCCCCTGAGAACGACGGAGGTAGTCCGGTCACAGGCTACGTGGTCATGCGTGGCGAGTCCCCCGACGACATGGAGGAGGTGGCCAACCTGAGCCTTGCGACCACCTGGACCGACAAGGGGCTCGAGCGGGGCAAGATCTACTATTACACCGTGTGTGCATTGAACGATGTGGGTCAGGGCGAGCCCTTCACCGCCTTATGGGTGAAGGTGCCGAAGGAGGCGCAGGAAGAACCTGGCTTCATGGCAATGACCCTCATCGCCGCCATGATCATCGCCATTCCCCTGGTACTGCTCCGTCGTAGACACGTGAGCCAAACCTCATAGGCCACCACCACCATAGGGCATCCGTGACCATGGTCCGCATCAAGAGGACCTGGACCCCAAGGGTCCGGCACGCCGCCCGCAAGTACAAGCGGGCGGTCAGGAAGGCCCAGCGCCGGTTCGAGCAGACGGTGGCGTCGGGCTCCTCGGAGGGTGAGGCCATGACAGCCCTCTGCTTCGACCAGGCCCAGGCGGTGCTGGGCCTCCTCAACCGACTGGGCTACGGCGGCGACCGCAAGATGGCCCCCGCCCGGGACCGCCTCGACCTGGAGCTCCAGGTCCACCAGCGGGACGAGGACGTCTCCATCAACTTCTTCCGCCTCTTCCTGGCCCAGCAGAAGGGCACCCCCCTCGAGCAGGTGTTCTCCAGGAGGGGCCGGGAACGTACCCTCAAGGATGCCGATGCCCTCCGCTGGCACCACATGGAGGAGCTGGACACGGCCCTCAAGGCCCGGAAGGCCGCCTACGCGTGGCTGAGCCAGTACTACGGTCGATTCGAGATCGGCAAGAAGTACCGGGAGTTCTCGAGGGTGCAGTTCGACAAGTCCATGGACGACGAGGCCAAGGTGGCCTACATGACGCTGCTCTTCGCCCAGGTCTCCCAGCGCTCGGGCCGGTCGCCCGAGGAGGTGCTGGAGGAGTACAACATCATGGTCAAGGCCCTGGGCATCGACGCGGGATCGGCCGAGATACTGATGGACGAGGGCGACGAGGACGAGGACTACGTCGAGGACCCAGAGGCCGACGACGAGGAAGCGCCAGAAGAGGATGCCTGAGGAGAAGGGGTGCCACTCGGTTCGCCCATCACTCATCAGAAGGTCAGAAAGTCGATTATCGTCATCGTGGCGTTATGACAATGGGGCCGTCTGGCCGATAAACCTTTGGGCGCTACAGGCCTTGGGACAATATTACTCGATTGGCATGTCCAGAGCAATACGGTCCTCATCT
>CBDUQW010000083.1:0-14517 GCA_965369625.1 uncultured Thermoplasmata archaeon
ATATTCTGATGGGAGCCATCGGATCTGTTCCAGACGTAATCGAAACCCTTTAATCCATTCCGGTCCTATCAATTAACGGGTTTAATCATGGGTGTTCGCAAGCGGTATTCTGTGGTTGCGGTGGCCTGTCTCTTCCTGTTCGCATCCCTCGCTGGTTGCCTCGATGACAACCCGGTGATCGATGACGAACCATCGGGAGAGGTCGAGCTGGGCGAGATCGATGTCTACTCTGTGGATAAGAATGGAGAGAAGGTCTGGCAAATCGTGATGGTCATAACAGATGAGGACTTCGAGGGTACCGATGATGTCAGCTGGGAGCAGATTCATCTCGACATGATCGCCCCGGATGGATACGTCAACGGGTTCGAACTATGGCCATTGAACGGTCCGATCCCCCTTGAGTTCGGTGCCAAGTACATTCCAAAGGATCCTAACTCAGATTTCGTCAATGAGGGTGACATGATCATCATACATGGAGTTGGCGAGGAGCTTGAAGGGGGTTCGGTGGAGCTGTTCAGGGGATCCACCCTACTGCTCGAGATGGACCTTCCCATCCAGTTCGAGCCCGACATCACCGTGACATTCGATGACCCCGTCATGGGCTTCATCATCTTCCCCGGGTCGACCTCCTACACCTACGAGGCGGAGGTCACCGACATCGACCCATCCAATGCCACCCTCAACTGGTGGACCCTCCAGCTGCGCATCGAATCACCGACGGACGAGTTCGCTGACCTGTTCGGACCCATGGTCGAGGACCCGGGCGTCGAGGGCTACGATGGCGAGACCGGTCCGCCCCAGGTCGAGTTCTGGTACATCGATGACCCCCTAAACGGGACCGACGGACCGGGGATCCCGGATGCCATGGACGAGGGCGACAGCATCAAGATCACGGGCCTCTCGGAGAAATACGCGGGCGCCGATCTCACCCTCCTCAAGGGCGAGGACCCGATCTGGACCGGCGGCTCCATCCCGGAGATGCCTGCATCAAATGTGAGCCTCGAACTGGACTCCCCCATTATCGGTCATGTCAACAGGAACGAGACGGCGTTCTGGAACGTGACCATACCTATCAACGAGGTGGAACCAGATGACCTGATCCGATGGGATTCCATCTGGGTGAGGATCTTGGATTCCGAGGATAATTGGAAGATCGATATGGAGATATTTCGCCAGGACCCGGGGGACTACTGCGCTACCATCTCGACCTATTGGAACGACGATGGGGTCCAGGACAACATCATCTCCAAGGGGGACGACATCGTGATCAAGGGGCTGAATCTCACTTACCAAGGAGGCCTGGTCGAGGTCTACCTAGGACTCACCCTCCTCGACTCCATCCGGCTCCCGTCCCTGTGGCCGATCCCGGATTTCGAGCTCATCTACCAACAATCCTATCTCGATAGCAATGCAGGTGTGGACTACTGGGATATCATTGTCAACATCACCAGGGTGGACCCGGAGAACATTCAGATACCGTGGGAGGACCTGGAGGCTCGAGTGATCGATAGGGGAACTGGCAAGATATTGATACCCAAGGCCTTCCTGCGCACCTTTGACTCTGGGATACCTGAGGTACCGACCATCCTCTATTACTCTTATGAGGACGACGACTATCCGACCTTCCCTGGATACATCTACGTCTCAGCCCTGGATGAGGTCTTCAGGGGGACATGGCTCGAGGTGTTCTACGATGGAGCCATGGTCTGCGAGGTCGAACTGGAAGGTCACTACCGCCTCCCAGGTACCGTGATGAACATGGCAAACCCGGACGTCGCGGTCTATACGTTCACGAACCATACAGATTACAGGATAATCCTGAACATCAACAAGATCACTCCATTGAACGCAAAGATCTATTGGACGTCTATTACCATCGAGGTCGTGAGCTCGACGGGATCCATCCTGATACCCAAGACCACCTTGGGGACGGACACAGGGTCCTATGACGAGGACCCCTCGGATGGCATCGATATATGCCTTTGGTACATCGAGGTCACGACCGGTGATATGAATGCGAGCGCGGGAGACGCCTTCAAGCTGACTGGTTTCACCACGGACGCCGAGGGCGGCACGGTCAACATCTATGCGGATGGGGTCTTGATAGGGAGCGTTACTCTCCCAACCGACTTCCCCTGAGCACATTCACCCACCACTCCCCCTACCAACCTTATATACCATTCCCGCCTTAATCGGCAGTTGATGCCGAAGTCTGGCGGGGAACCCCCGAGGATGGTCGAGGACCTGGACATACCCGACAAGGTCCGAGCGGAGCTCCTGTCCCAGGGCATCGAGGAGCTCTATCCCCCCCAGGCCGACGCCCTCCAGTACGCCCTCGCCGGCAAGAACCTGGTCCTCGCCATCCCCACGGCGTCGGGCAAGACCCTGGTGGCCCTGCTGGGCGTCCTCAAGAAGGTCCTCGCCCACGGGCGAGCCCTCTACATCGTTCCCCTCAAGGCCCTGGCCGAGGAGAAGTACCACGACTTCAAGGCCTTCGAGCACCTGGGCATGACCGTCGGCATGTCCGTGGGCGACTACGACGACCTGGGCCGCGAAATGGACAAGTGCGACATCGTGATCGCGACCTCGGAGAAGGCCGACTCCCTCTCGCGCCACGACCTCCGCTGGATAGAGAACCTGTCCGTGGTGGTGGCCGACGAGGTCCACCTGATGCACGACCCATCCCGGGGCCCCACCCTGGAGGTGCTCCTGGCGCGCATCCGCACCATCAACCCCCGGTGCCAGATCATCGCCCTCTCCGCCACCATCCAGAACTCCATGGAGATAGCCGAGTGGCTGGACGCCTCCCACGTGACCTCGGACTTCCGCCCCGTCGTCCTCAAGGAGGGCGTGTTCCTCGACGGCGAGGTGACCTACACCGACAACTCCCGGGAGGAGTTCCCGTACCTGGACGACGCCGTGGTGTCCGTCGTCAACGCCAGCGCGTCCAACGGGGAGCAGTCCCTGGTCTTCGTCAACACCCGGAAGTCCACCGAGTCCTTGGCCGAGCGCCTGGGCCTGTACCTCCGGGAGGCCCTGGAGCAGGACGACCTGGCAGGGCTCAAGCAGGTCGCCGACCGGGTCCGCAGGGGTGACGCCGAGACCACCCAGGTGGCCGACAAGCTGGCCAACTGCATCTCTTCAGGAGTAGCGTTCCACCACGCGGGCCTCTCCCCCTTCCAGCGGCGGACGGTGGAGACCGCCTTCAAGGAGCGCAGGCTCCGGTGCATCGTGGCCACCCCCACCCTGGCGGCGGGCATCAACCTCCCCGCCAAGCGGGTCATCGTGAGGGACGTGCGCCGCTACGACTCGATGTACGGCAACCTTCCCATCCCTGTGCTGGAGATCAAGCAGATGCTGGGACGCGCGGGGCGACCCAGGTACGACACAGAGGGGCAGGCCATCCTGGTGGCCAAGAACGAGAACCAGCGCAGCGACCTCATGGAGCGGTACCTCCTGGGCGAGCCCGAGCGCATCTACTCCAAGCTGGGGACGGAGGCGGCCCTCCGGTCCCACGTCCTGGCCTCCATCGCCAC
Source organism: uncultured Thermoplasmata archaeon (assembly GCA_965369625.1). GTDB lineage: Archaea > Thermoplasmatota > DTKX01 > DTKX01. The sequence goes on from CBDUQW010000083.1 coordinate 3,537, forward strand.
CGGCCTGGTGGCGGATGATGACGACCTGGAGCGGTTCATCGACAGCACCTTCTACGCCCACCAGGCGGAATCGTGGACCATCGAGGAGCGGCTCGATCGGGTCCTGGAGTTCCTGGAGGACGAGGAGCTCATCACCCGGGACGGCAAGCGGCTGTGGCCCACCAAGTTCGGCCGACGGGTCTCCGACCTCTACGTCGACCCCCTGTCCGCCGTCCTCCTCCGTGAGGCCGTCCAGCGGGCGGGCCTGCGCGAGGAGCTGAGCGACCTGGCGTGGCTGACGGCGGTGTGCACCACACCGGACCTCCGCACCTTCTTCCTCCGCAGGTCCGACTACAAGACCGTGTTCGAGCTGGCCCAGCGCCACGCCGAGGAGTTCCTGGTGGAGGACGTGGACGAGGAGCTGGACCGGGAGGACTTCCTGGCCGAGGTCAAGACCGCCTCGATGTTCTTCGACTGGATATCCGAGCTGTCCGAGGACGGCATCTCGGTCAAGTACGCCATCGGCCCCGGGGACATCCGGGCCAAGGTGGACAACGGCCGGTGGCTGCTGTACGCCGCCAGCGAGATCGCCCGCCTCTTCAGCTACCACGACATCTCGCGTCACCTGCGTGACCTGGAACGCAGGGTCAGCTACGGCGTCCGGGAGGAGCTGCTGCCCCTGGTGGCCCTCAAGGGCGTGGGCCGCAAGCGGGCCCGTGCCCTCCACGCCAAGGGCTTCCGGAAGCCCGGGGACCTCAAGGGGGCCACGGTGGCCCAGCTGGCCTCGATACCGGGCATCGGCAACGCCATGGCAGGGAACATCATCGGCCAGGTGACCGGAGGGGAGGTCCCCAAGGAGACCCGGGGAACCACCTTCGAGGAGGAGGTGGCCATCGGGGATGACGACCCGACCCCCGGGGAGGAGCCGCCCAAGGCGGGACCCGAACCCGTCGAGGAGGGACCCCCCCAGACCTCGCTCACCAGCTTCGGGGGTGATGGTGACGGCTGAACTGTTCGTGGGAGCCCGGGGACCACCCGTGGAACACGTGGACATGTGGATGCGCCAGCTGCAGCGGACGGCCGGGTCCATGGACCTCTCCGCCCAGGCGATGGACGCGAGGGCGGTCTGTGGCATGGTCCACCTGGAGAGCGCCCTGCTCCACGCCCGCCGTGCCTTCGAACGGGGGGACAACCTGGCCCGAACCCTGTGGGTGGAGTGGGTGCTGTGCGCCGCCGGGGTCCGGCAGGTGGACGCGGCCTTCCAGCGGGTGGGCATCCATCCAGGTACGGAGGAGTTCGCCATACTGCTCCTGGCCGAGGACGGTGACATCGCCGATGGGACGGAGGACGCGTTCCTAGAGGAGCTGGGCCTGGAGCGGGACGACGATGCCCTGGTCTGCTCCGAGGACTCCCTTTCAAGGCTGGGCGTGGGGGAGGTCGAGCTGGCCGCGGTGCCGAGGGAGCGGTGGACGGACCTGGCCCTGGAGCGCGTGGCACTGCTGGACCTCGAGCGATGAGGTCACGTACCTCAAGTGACATCACTGATTGGGAACGTTCGCAGACCTACGATGCGAATGTATATACGTAAAAAAGGTATATACGTCGTATAAGGATGCAATGGCCAACCACTACAACGTTTGGTCGGGCTTTGGTCTGAAGGCAAGCCCGTTCTTCAACCAGCCTCTTGAGCCGGACCCAGGCCATCCGACCCGGCCTATCACCCTGTTCATGGGAAGGGACGAGGAGACCAGGTTATTAACCAACAGGGTGATGGGTGGCAGGTCCTCGGTATCGCTGGTGACCGGGACGTACGGGGTGGGGAAGACCACGTTCCTCCATCACATGGAGTACGAGCTGGGTCAGGACGGCTCGGTCTACGTTCCACCGGCCCCTGTGAGGCTTACCAGTTCGACATCGCCTGAGGTTCTGGGGGCCGAGGTCCTAAGGCGACTGGTCGGTGCCGTCGACCAGGTGGATACTCTCAGGGACATGAAGGGGTCGAGGGTCTACAAGGACGCCGATCGCACCGTCAACAACGTCGACAGGGTCACGGCCTCCATCTCAGTGCTGGGCATCGGCGGAGGAATGGGGAGGACGGCAGATGCCCCTCCATTCCCTATCCACGACACCATCACCCTAGCCCACGAACTCGCGTCAAGGATCCAGAGGGAACGGCCGGAACAGAAGATCCTGTTGCACCTGGACAACCTCGAGAATGTTTACGACCCCATGGACCCCTCCCCCGCCTGGCGCATGTTCAGGGACGTCAGGGACCTGCTTCAGCTAGATGGGGTCCACTTCCTGATGGCCGGTGGTTCCGACTTCTACAGGTCCGTCATCCAGAAGGAGGAGAAGGTGTCGGATGTGGTGGGGATGCCAGTGATACTCCATCCCCTGCACGAGGATACGGCCTGGCAGGTACTGGAGGTCCGCATCCAGTTCCTCTCCAGGGAGTACGGGGGCGGCAAGACCCCCATCACACCAGAGGCCTTCCGTGCCCTTCACGAGGCCTACGGGGGCAACCTGAGGGGCATGTTCGGACTGGCGGAGACCATCTTCCAGGCTCGCCCCCCCAGGGAGTTCGAGCCGATGGGGTGGGAAGACCTGGTCCCCAAGGCCAGGGATGTGGCCACCGATCACCTGAGGTCGATGGTAAGCGGAAAGGACATCGGATACCTGCAGGTGGTGTACGATGGGTTCGCTGCAGGGGAGTTCCGACAGAAGGAGCTCACCGGCCTTTTCGACCTGACCCAGCCTTCCCTGAGCCGTGCGTTGGATCGGTGGTCCAAGCAAAGGCTCGTGGAGATCGTCAGGGAGGAACCTCCCAGCAGGTACTTCCGACTCTCGGGCCTCGTACTGATAGGGTTCGGGTGGAACCCCTGACCGACGGTGCTCCAATATATGCGTTCTTCACGTATATACGTCAGCCATACAAGGTGGCGCATATACGTTCTTCACGTATATAGCTTCGTGGCGGAGCAGGGCGCATATACGTTCCTAACGAATATTCAATGCAATTTGTTGTGCACCCGGGTGGTGAACCAGGGGTCGGAGCTTCCTCCGTGGGCCACGTGTTCGGGGTCCACGATACCCTTTTTATCCCAGCACCATCATCACCGGCCATTCGTTTCTTCTAGATATCAGGTGGTGTGATGGAGGAAGAGCCGAAGGAGACCGTGGAGGCGGACCGGGAGGAGCCGAGGCCCGTCGAGGTCGACGAGCCGGAGGCGCCCAAGGTCCAATCCAAGGGGATGGCGGGTTACACCATCGTCTGGTTCGGCCAGATGATCTCCTTCATAGGCACCGGCATGACCCAGTTCGGCCTGGTCATCTGGGTCTGGGAGGAGACGGGGTCCGCCGTCTCCCTGTCGTTGATGGCCTTCTTCGGCTTCGTCCCCATGGTGGTCATGATGCCCTTCGCGGGCGTCCTGGTCGACCGTTGGAACCTGAAATGGACCATTGCGCTGGTCGACATGACGGCCGGCATCGCCACCATAGGGATGCTGGTCCTGTTCGGGTTGGACGCGGTGGAGATCTGGCACCTCTACATCCTGGTGATGTTCGCAGGCCTCTTCCAGGCCTTCCAGTTCCCGGCGTTCTCCACGGCCACGACGATGATGGTCGCCAAGAAGCACTACGGACGGGCCAGCGGGATGCTGATGACGGCCCAGGCCCTGTCGATGATCATGGCGCCCATCTTTGCGGCCATCCTCCTGGGCATCTCGAGCATCGAGGTCATCTTCATGGTGGACATCATCACCTTCCTCGTCGCCCTCGGTTGTCTTGCCCTGGTGCCCATCCCCCAACCCCCCCGGGAGGACCTGGGCAGGGCCACGGTGAGGAGCGTCGTGAAGGAGTCGGCCTTCGGATTCCGGTTCATCTGGAGCCACAAGGGACTGCTGGGACTGCAGCTCATCCTGTTCGCCTTCAACGTCATCGCCACCTTCGGCCTGGTCCTCATGAACCCGATGATCCTCTCGAAGACGGACAACAACGAGCTGATGCTGGGTTCGGTACTCGCCATCGGTGCCATCGGTGGTGTCATCGGTGGGGTGGCCATGTCCATCCATGGTGGCCCGAAGAACAGGGTCCATGGCGTCTTCATCGGCCTGGCCATCGCGGCGGTCGGAGGGATCATCCTTGGCGTCGGGAACGACATCTGGGGCTGGGCCCTGGGTGTCTTCGTGTTCATGTCCACGATAGCCCTGTGCAACGGCTCCAACCAGGCGATCTGGCAGTCCAAGGTACCACCCGAGCTCCAGGGCAGGGTCTTCGCCACCCGGGGCCTCATCGCCATGATGGGGGTGCCGATAGCCCAGCTCCTGGCAGGACCCCTGGCCGAGTACTGGGCCGAACCGTTCATGGAGGACGCCACCGGCCTCCTCGAGCGGTTGTTCGGTTCGGGTCAGGGTGCGGGGATGGCCCTCATCATCTTCATCGTCGGGGTGGCCGGGGTGATCATAGGCCTGGCGGGCTACCTCTTCCCCAACGTGCGGAACGTGGAGACGCTGATGCCTGACCACGACAAGGCCGCAGCCGAAGAGGCTGCCGAGAAGGCCCAGAAGACCCAGGAGGAGGAGGAGGAAGATGAGGAGACCGTACCGACTCCCCTGGAGGAGCTGGAGCAGACGCTGGATGATGGCCAGGGGGACGTCTGACACCGGTCATATCAGCGATTATTGCTAAGGTATTCCCAAGCGATTCATTACCGAGTGGAACCGATAGCCTTCTTCTGTTATTGCAATCCCTTCTTCTGGGCCACGATGAGCATGTTCGCCCTCATCGGCGGTAGCATAACCCTCGTCAGCCAGAAGCTGCGAAGGTACCGCTGGCTGAACGTGACGTTCATCGCCTTCTTCGCCCTGGGCAGGTTCATGATACCCCTCCCGTGCTGTGTGCAACCCCGCTTCGATCTCGGACCCGTCCAGTTCTATCTGGGGGCCCTGGCCGTGGTCATCGGCCTCGGGTTGATGTCCGCCATGTTCATCATTAATCCCTGGCCCAAGCCATGTAAGGAGCTCAAGTTGGTCACCAGGGGGTTCTATTCCATCGTAAGGAACCCGATGTACCTCGGGGAGCTGCTCTGGAGCCTGGGCTGGGCCTTCATGTGGGGTTCGACCGTCGGCATCCTCCTGATACCCCTCTGGTGGGCAGGTCTGCTCCTCTTCACCATGCTCGAGGAGGAGGACCTGGAACGATGCCTGGGCGAACCCTATTACAGGTACAGGACACGTGTCAAAGGTCGGATAATACCCAGGCTCCCCATCTGATGGTCCCAGGTCAACCGAGGGACATCCCTGCGCCCGCCTTCACATCAGGCGCCGGGACAGGCGTCCTCGGGACCCATGTTGTCCTCGTTGGGCTCCGAGAGACCACCCGCTTTCCACGCCTCCAATGCGTCCTCGAGGGTCGGCCCGAATAATGATGAATAATCATTATCAATACATAATAATGAGATGTCGGTCGACCGTCTTTGAATCTCGTTCCCGCCCGAGCTGTCCAGCGGTCCTCAATGATCACGGAGGTAGCGGGACGGGACCGGGGTCCTGTCCCGTTCGGAGGTCCTGATAAGACCGGTAGCCCTGAGAGATTGCAGGACTCCTTCGATCCAATATTGCCATCGCCCCAGGATGGGGCGTGTCCCATTCATTCATAAACTAGCAACCATCTTGAATATTCATAATTCTAGCTATCTTGTTGAATGTCCCGAAGGAGAAATGACCAGCGGGTCATCGTGGGGACCATCCGAAGGCTATGAGGGAGGTTCCGCTAAGCCGTACGAACCTGCTCGGTGGATCCTCCCGTACCACCTCGATGAGACGCATTGCCATTAACCTGTCCATCATCTTGCTAACGGTGGGTTGTTTCACATCGAGCTTCCTGGACAGGTCTACCTGCCGAAACTCCCCATCACCGAAATGGGAGTAGGCGATCCGGAGGTACTCCAGCTCGGTCCTGCCTGTGATGGTGGAGACCTGGTCCATGGCCACACCCCTCGCGGCGGGAACCAGGTCGTCCCACTCCACAGGTGTCTTTATTTCCGGTGGTCTGGCCTCGAGGCTCAGGCCTGCTATCGTGAACATGCCTCGTAGATTGCCAGAGAATGCGTCGTGCAGCGCATCGAAAGCTTCCCTCGATATAGGGGATACCGGCTCCTCTCTCACCCGAGCAAGGTGCTGGATCCGCCTCTCAAGGACCCTCCATGCAAGGTCTCCGTCCAAGGGACTCAGGACAACGGGCGCTCCAACCACATCTGCAACCTTCTGCTCCCGGTGAATAACAGACCTGTAGAACTCCAGTGCTCCGCCCATCATCATGTGGACACCATCGACCTGGAGCAGGTCTCGGATGTCCCTGAAAAGGAGCCATCCTCGCTCCGGGTTCGAGGGGTCATGAACGTTCTCAATATTGTCGATGTGGATAAGGACCTTCATGGAGGGGTCCGACCTCATTATCTCTGCAGCCAGTTCGTACGCGAGGCTGACGATGTCGTGAACAGGGTGGGGTGGTTCCACTGTGGCCTTGCTGACACCTCCGCCCACTCCTAGGAAGGAAAGGCTTCCTGACCACTTGTCGACCCTGGTCACAGCATCATTGGCCGCCTTGTAGGACCTAGTGGTCTTGATCCTTCCACCGTCATCCATTTCCCTGACGGCTGCAAGCAACCGCCGGAGGACCTCGGCGCTCAACGACTCGGCGTTCGTGGTGCTCATGACCCGGACAGGCGTCGAAGGAACCCGCACATGCGGTACGCTGCTCAGCTTGAATTTAATGTAATGCAGGAATGTCGTCTTGCCGACCCCATAGCCGCCCGTGACTACGATAGCGGAGGAATGAGCTCCCTCCACTCTGTTGATGACGAGCTGACTCTCGTCCTCCCTTCCGACGAAGAGGTTGATCGGCCTGGTAGGATGATCGGGATTCGATTCAAGTGGCTGGTTAAAGAAGGGACTGGCACGTAGTCCGAAGTTGGCCCATACGTTGGATGTGTTCATTCATATCACACACGTTGCCATCTATATTCATGATTTTCCTATTTAGTTGGTGGTGAGGGGTCAGTGAAAGTAGAAGATTGTCGTCTCTAAAAAAACATCAGAAACACCAACGAAACCCACCCCTTGCCCCCTCTTCTTCCTGCTGCTCCTCGTCCTCGCCTCCCTGTTCATCATGGTCACCGTCCTGTTCAGGATACCTATCTATTCCGGCCTGTCCTGCACCTTCATCGGGGAAGGCTTCATCGGGTCCATCCCGGGGCGGATGAGGCTGCTGGTGGTAAAAACCACATTAGGTCCCTGCGCGCCCACTAGATAGACCAGGGGAACGTCTCGTTGTACGATGCCTTCTCCGCCTCCGACGCCGCCTGGATGCTGGTGATCTTCTCCGTGGCGGTGTTCGCGCTGGGTGCCTACTCCTTCTGGGATAAGGTGTTCACCTGGTTCGCTGCAGAGTGGTTGTCGGGATGGTGATGCAGGTCCGTTGTCTGATTATCCGAGAGCTGCGACGAAACATTGATAACGGATAATACACTTGAATGACCCAGAGAGATCGGTGGGTGGTAGAACAGTAGTTCCCTGGGCGCAAGCCTGCCACCCACATTATGTTCTCATCCTACCTCTTGAGCTCCGGGGCCCTTGGCGTCAGGTCGTTGAACGCATCAGCGACCAGCCTGAGCTCTTGGGCACAGGACCTCTCAAAGGTAACCAGGAACAGCGTCTTCCCCCAATCCTTGACCACACGGCAGGCCGGAAGATAATCGCTGTCACCGCTCACCAGTACTGCGATATCGTACTGCCCGCGAGCCGCGAAGTTCACCATATCGACGGCCAGCCACTCAAGCCCTGTGGAGAGGGCCTCTCCAGGAGGTGCGTATCCTTCGGTCCATCGAGAACATCTCGGGAAATCTCAAATAATAGTACCACTATAGTAAATAACTAGAAGAAGGGGAACACGCACTGGAGGGTCGTTGGTGACGCAAGAGTTCGAAGCGTATCTGTCGATGGACACGGGCAAGTACCAGGGCAAGTGGATCGCCCTCTGTGGTGATAGGATAGTCGCTCAGGGACGGGACCTGCGAAGTGTGCATGCCTCTGCGTCGAGGAAGTGTCCGGACAAAAAACCCCTCTACACCAAGGTCCCAGAGGGGGACGAGACCCTCATTTTGTAGCGTATCGGGTGTTCAGGATGCCCCCGAGGGGAAAACATCGCAGGGGGAGGAACAGGTACAGCTTCCGCTATACGAAGGAAGAATGGAAGGGGAGGTTGTACGCACGCCCGAAGGTGGAGGCGATCCTTCGGAACGGTGACAACGAGTTCCGGACCTTGATGCTGATCGATTCTGGTGCCGATATATCATTCCTTCCCGCCGTCGTCGCAGAGATCCTCGAACTCGACCTCTCTGAGAAGACGAACAGGAGCAAGGGCGTCTCCGGTTGGTTCGAGACGCGGAGCGCCACATGCGAGGGCTCGCTGGTCGCCAAGCGCGGGGTCCTGAACCTGAGGACGATCCAAGTAATCGTGCCCGTGGTGGATTGCGAGGAGGAGGAGGGTTCCAGCGTGGACTACAGTCTACTGGGCAGGGAACCGTTCTTCACGCGTTACAACATCCACTTCAAACAGAGGAACCGCTTGATCATTGCGAAGAAGGCCCGCTACGATTGATCCGTCTCTGTTAAAAGAACGGCCGTCGAATACTTCCATATAGGTTCCCCGAAGGTCTACCACCCCCTGTCAACGGGGTGGGGACCCAGGTTCCGCCCGTGTCGCGCCTTTCGGCGCTCCAGGACGGGATCCCTCCTGCCGGGACGGGCCGCACGTCCCGTCCCGCTCCGGCGCGCTACCCCACCGCCGCCGCCGTCATCACAGCCCCTCGCAGCCTGCAAAGCCCCTCCAGCAACACCGGGAAGCCCCACACCTCCACTTCGACCCACGCAATCCACGTGAGCAGTAGAGCAGTGAGGTCGGGATCCAGCCACTCCGGAACCTCATCCGTCCCAAGGTAGACCACGAACTCGCCCGGCACGTTCGCCGGCACCGGCTCGCACAACGTCATCTCATCAAGGGGGACATCTCCGCCCGCCGTCTCGTCAGGCACCGGGACAGGCGTCCTCGGGACCCATGTTGTCCTCGTTGGGTTCCGAGAGCCGGCCCTCCTCCCATGCCTTCAATGCATCCTCGACGGTGCCCGAGGCGCCCACGTAGGCCTCGATACCGAACTGGTCTAAGAGCTTCAGTACGTGGGGCAACAAGAAGTTGCACAGCACCACATCCGTGCCAGCGTTGGCGATGACCTCGGGGGGGAGGCCCTGGCCGCCCATGGGTTTGCTGGTGTTCTCGATCACACGCACGTCGCCCGTCTCTGAATTGACGATCGTGTACGTAGGTGCCATTCCTATGTGCTCTGCCACCTGGTCCTTGAGACCCTCTTCACCCATCGTTGGAACGGTAACTCTCATAATATTTCCCTCCTGGATGGTCGCATCGACCCATCTCGCGGGCTCTTCTATTCACATGTGAAGCGCTCATCGAGGTTTATACTGATGCCTTATATGTGAGGCATCCACCTCCGGGGTTTGACGACCAGAGCGATAACGAGGGCTAGGTCGAGGGTCGTATTGTTGCTCAATTGAGCAATAATTATATGTACTTCCTGCGCATATGTGTAGAATAAGATGCCCCCGCCCCAAAGAGGCAGGCGCCGAGGCAGGCGATGGATCTCGCGAGAGCCCCACGTGACCTACTTCGGACCGCCGGGAGGACCCCCCCAAGGGGGACCCGGTGCCGTCGTGCTCACGTACGCCGAGCTGGAAGCGCTGCGCCTCACGGACCTGGAGGGTCACACCCAGGAGGAGGCCGCGGCACGCATGGGCGTTTCGCGCCGAACCTTCTGGAACGACCTCAAGTCCGCCCGAACCAAGGTGGCGACGGCCCTTGTCAAGGGCATGCCCATCCGAATAGAGGGAGGCGAGTACGAGGTCCGCAGAGGACGGGGACGAAGAGGTGTATGAAAATGCCTAGAGGAGACAGAAGGGGTCCCGATGGATGGGGCCCCATGACTGGCCGCCGCGCAGGATACTGCGCCGGTTACGACGTGCCAGGCTATGCGAACGAAAGCGTCCCTCCCATGGGAATGGGCAGGGGCTATGGCCGCGGAGGCGGCTGGGGCTGGGGCTTTGGCCGCAGTCGCGGCTGGGGCTGGGGCTTTGGCCGCGGTGGCGGCCGGGGCTTGGGCTTTGGCCGCGGTGGCGGCCGGGGCTTGGGCTTTGGCCGCGGTGGCAGCCGTGGCTGGGGCCGTGGCCGCGGTGGCGGTCGCGGCTAGGGCCGTTACGAGCCGGACCCGTACCCCGATTACGTACCCCCACCGGTACAGGCCCCCGTGGCCGCCCAGGACTATGTGTCCTACCTCGAGGGTGCCGCCCAGCGCCTGGAGGCCGACCTGAAGGCCGACCTGAAGGCGGTGAAGGACCGGATCAAGGAGCTCAGGAAGCCGAAGAAGGAGCGAGGGCGAGGGCTCCGGAGTGAGGGGATGGGCGATAGCGATCGGCACCGGTATCCTCAGCCATGGACCCATCTACGTCTGGTTCCCCTTCCTTCGGGATCTCAGAGACCAAGGGATGAGGAGTGGTCTGATCGCAGCCTTCCTGTACAACAGGGGGATCAAGATCCCGCTGCTGCCCATCATGGTATATTATTTCGGCCTCGCGTTCGTTGGGATACTGGTGGTCTACATGGTCGTCGCTTCCGTCGTCCTGGGCAAGCTCATCGAGGTGCTGGAGGGGTCGGGCCGGCACCCTGGACCCGACCAGTGCCCATCTCCATGATACCCCTCGAAGGGGAATGTCAGGTTCATCATCGATCCCCCCGGCACCCTCGGGCGTGAGAGGAGCCCCGGACCCGTCCTTCAAGAGGCCCGCCCGGGGTATTATTGCTCATTTGAGCAATAATTATATATACTTCCTGCGCATATGTGTAGAATAAGATGCCCCCGCCCCAAAGAGGCAGGCGC
>CBDUQW010000084.1:0-14510 GCA_965369625.1 uncultured Thermoplasmata archaeon
GACGACGGCCGCATCAAGCCGGACCTGGTGGCCCCCGGGGACGCCGTGGTGTCCACCTGGGCCACCGAGGACACCGGCGCCGGAGGCGTGCTTCCGCCCGAAGCCGGTGCCCACAGCTACATCATCTACGGGGGGACCTCCATGGCCGCACCCGTCGTGTCGGGGAGCGCCGCCCTGGTCTACGACCACCTGCGCAGGAACGAGGCCCACTCGGACCCGTCCCCAGCAGTGGTCAAGAGCATCCTCCTGGCCTCCGCCGACCACCTGCCCGGCTACGAATGGCCCAGCAAAGAACAGGGCTGGGGACTGGTGAACGTGAGCCGCGCTGTGGTAGAGACGCGGAACTCCAACACCGAGTTCGTCGACCAGACCACCAAGTTCTACAATGTCGATGATACGATGACCTACAGCTACGACGTGCAGGCGGGGACCCCCCTGCGCATCTCGCTGGTATGGACCGACCTTCCCTCCTGGGTCTACTCCGGCAAGATGCTCATCAACGACCTGGACCTGAAGGTCACAAGCCCCTCCGGGAAGGTGTACAAGGGCAACTGGTTCCAAGGAGGCGTCAGCGTCACCGGGGGCACCGCGGACGACATCAACAATGTGGAGATGGTGTACCTGGACACTCCCGAGACCGGGGAGTGGAAGGTGACCGTCACCTGCGCCCAGCTGCCTCCGGTCGCGGGCGGTGGCAACCAGGACTTCGCCATCGCCGTCGTGGGCGACGTCAACAAGAAGTTCGTCGACCTGGCGGCCCAGAACCTGTCGGTGAGGGCCACCGACGCGAACGAGGGAGAGGTCATCCCGATCTCCTTCGACATCGCGAACCTGGGCAACCTGCCCGCACCCTCCGTGCCTTGGGTGTGCAACGTCATCGACGAGTTCGGCGCCGAGACGAAGTTGGACGGGGGCATCCTGGACCTGGACCCCCACAGCGGCGAGAGGATCCAGACCACCTGGATCGCCACCAGGGGGACGCACACCGTGAAGGTGGTCCCCAACCAGTTCAGGTCGATAGCGGAGGAGTCGTACCAGAACAACAACAAGTCCAAGACCGTGTTCATCAAGGGGTTCGGGGTGACGGGGGAGGTGACGAACCCCCATGCCTACGGCATGCCTGGCACAGACGTCAGGTTCTCCATCGACGTCACCAACACCGGCAACGTCGACGACCTGTTCCTGCTCTCCAGGACGGAGCCACCCGCCGGTTGGAACGTGCGTCTGGACGTGTCCTTCCTGGACATCCGGGCCGGGAAGACGGATTCGGCCACCCTGGTAGTCTCGGTGCCCGAGGGCTACCTGGCGGGGGAGACGGCCAACATCACAGTGACCGTCGTGTCACAGGGGAACGACACCAATCTGATAGAGCTCAACACCCAGACCAGCGTCATGGAGGTCTACAGCCTCCTGGTGGGCCTTGACCAGCAGAGCCAGGACGCGAGGCCCGGGGACGATGTTGTCTTCGAGTTCTCGATAACGAACACGGGCAACGTGATGACCACCTACTCTGTGGGATACAGCCAGACATCAGGTCCCGAGACCGGGGTGGAGTTCGACCTCCCCCGGTCGACCTTCACAACGCCCGTTGGCGGGACGGTCAGCGGCAACCTGACGGTGTCCCTGGACGCCGACCGGGTGCAGGACCTGCCCGTGGACGGCCAGATAACCTTCGACCTCAGGGTCGTGGCGAAACAGAACCAGTCCGTGGGCATGCTCGTCCCAGGGTCGGTGATCATCAAGCAGCTGCACAAGGTGTCCATCACACCGCCCGGCCAGGATACCATCATCGTGCTTCCAGGGGACTACATGGACCTCATCCTCGAGCTCGTCAACGAGGGCAACGGTCCCGACACCGTGACCCCATCCATGGTGGTGCCCGAGGGTTGGGAATGGAGCCCCACCGAGCCCTCGATCTACCTCCAGATCGGTGAGGCAAAGACCATGCAGCTCTGGGTCACCGTGGCCGCCTCCGCCCGTGCGGGGCCCCATACGGTGACCGCCCTGGCGGTCGTGGGCGAGGACCCCGTCAGCGAACATCGGTTCATCTTCGACGTGGATTGGCTTCCCGGTATCTTCGTCCGCCTCGAGGGCCCCTTCGACCGCAACCTCACCCAGGGCGAGGAACTGACGCTGGAGTTCAGGATCACCAACGTGGGCAACGACAAGGATTCCGTGGTCGTCGAGATCGCCGGTCTGACCCGGGGTCTGACGGCTGAGGCCCGCCCCATCGACATCGACCTCGACGTGGGCGGCATCGGTACCTTCGTGGTCGTCTTCAACGCCACCTCGGACGCGGAGCTGCTCCGCGGCACCTACAGGGTCTTCTTCAAGTACGCCGACGAGGTGGAGAGGGTGACCATCCAGCTGAACATCACCATCAAGCAGAAGACGGCCCCGCCGGACCCGAACGGACCCGATGACGGGGACGATGACGATGGGGGGCTCTTCACCCTGATCCTTGCCGCCATCATCGCCGTGGTCGTCATCATCGTGCTGGCCATCGCCCTCACGACCTTCGCACGCAGGAAGCGCGACGACTCCAAGGCCGAGGAGGCCTTCTTCAAGTCCAAGGACGACTCGGTCACCTCGCAGGTGCTCCAAGAGGAGATGTCCACCAGGAGGGTACCGCCACCATCGCCGCCGCCACCGTCCGAGCCCGTCGCATCGCCCCCGGAGGAGGCCGGGGCCTGGGAGGAATCGAAGGCGGAGACCCCGGTAGCTGAGACCCCACCCGAGCCCATGCCAGTGAGGGGCGGAACGTGCCCTGACTGCGGGAACGCCATGGAGCCCCTGGGACCAGGCAGTGCCGGTCTGTACTGTCCGATGTGCGGACACAAGGAGGAGGGGGGTTGAGCGTGCGTTCCGGTATTCACGGAATTGACTTTCAAGGACCATCCAAAGGAGGATTCAGATGTTGAGAAAGACCATCGCCGTCGTTATGATACTCGCCATGGCCGTTCCTGGCCTGCTCGCCGTGTTGCCGGCAGCCCAGGGCCTGCCCTCGATACCCGACATCGACAGGGACCTGCTGGTCGATGAGGCGGGCCTAGGAGCGGACTATTCCGGTCCCATGCGGATCCATCTCGTCGTGGGGACCTATGACCCCATCGAGGAGGACATCATGCTATCCCGGGCCCTCCGGACGACCACCTGGGACGGGCTGTTCCTGATCCAGTTCATCGGACCCACCTTGCCCCGCTGGGAGGAGCGGGTCGAGAAGCTGGGTTGCGATCTTGTGTCCTACATCCCCGATAACGCGTTCATCGCGAAGATGAGCAGGGACGCCCGGCGGTCCGTGGTGGACCTGCCCTACGTCCGATGGGTCGGTCCATACCACCCCGGCTACAGGGTGTCGCCCGAGCTGTGGACCGACCCCAGCCCCGTCCTCGGCCTCGCGATCATCCCGATCGAGGACTCTGCCGGTCTGGCACAGGCCTTCCAGGACCGAGGGGGCGCCGTGGAGTCGGTGGGCAACACCATGGTCCAGGGCCTGCTGCCCCGGTCGTCCCTCGCCAGCCTGGCCCGCTTCGGCGGGGTCGAGTGGGTCGAGCGGTGGCTCGAGCCCGAACTCCACAACAACCACTCCGCCCGGCTCATCGGTGCCCGGCAGTCCGACGACGGCGTCTGGATGAACAACACCCTTCGTCTGTGGTCGTACAACCCCGCCACCGACATGTTCGAGGGCATAACCGGTGCTGGCTACGTCGTATCGGCGGCCGACACCGGCCTGGACGCAGAGCACGGGTCCTTCGTGGGGAAGGTCCCGTCGGTCTCGTACGTGAACAGCAACGTCAACAGGGACACCTACGGTCACGGCACCCACGTGCTGGGGACGGCGGCCGGAACCGGCCTCCCGTATCCGACGGACAGCGTCGCGGCCTCACGCAACTACATCGGCGTGGCCCCCGGGGCCAACGTGTTCTCCCAGGACATCTTCGAGGGCGTGGGCTTCTTCCGCAACTTCGATGTGATAGGCAGGGACGCGGCCCAGGCAGGGGCCGTGGTGAACAGCAACTCCTGGGGCGAGTACAGGGGCGGCAGCTACACCGCCAACGAGGTGGCCTACGACAGCATGACCCGTGATGCCATTCCCGGGCAGCCCGGGGACCAACCCATGGTGTTCTGCTTCTCCGCCGGTAACGCCGGGCCCGGTGACCGCACCCTCGGCTCGCCCGGCGCGGCGAAGAACATCATCACCGTGGGTGCCACCGGCAACGACAGGAACGGGGCCTCTGCGGGCACCGTGGTGGGATTCTCCAGCGGGGGACCGGCGGCCGACGGTCGTGTCAAACCCGACGTGGTCGCCTCCGGCCATCACGTCATCTCCGCGGCGGCAAGGCCCCCCACCAGGATGCCCTTCCAACCCCCCGCGGACGGTGGTGTCTCATGGACCTCCGCCAGCGGGACCTCGATGTCGTGCCCCGCCGTCGCCGGCGCCGTGGCCGAGGTGTACGACTACTCCAACACCCTGTATGGGCACAACCCCTCCCCCGCCATGGTGAAGGCCCTCTTGATCAACGGTGCCGACAAGATCCTCTCCGGTTCCGGCTACCCAAACTCCCGTCAGGGTTGGGGCAGGGTCAACCTGACCAGGCTGGTCGAGACCCCCAACTACCGTACCTTCTTCTACGACCAGGAGACGCCCCTGCGCTACGGCGGGAAGGAGATCCAGCGCTACATCTTCGCCGTGGAGCCCGGTCAGCGCACCGTGAAGATCACCCTGGTTTGGACCGACTACGTTGGCACCCCATCGGCGAGCAAGGCCCTGGTCTCCGACCTGGACCTGGTCGTCACCGACCCCTTGGGGAACGCCTACCGTGCCAACAACTTCGACGGCCAGGGCCACTCCGTCTCGGGCGAGGACACCAACAACGACACCGTCAACAACGTCGAGAAGATCGTCCTGACCCAGGCCAGGGAGGGATTCTACTCCATCCAGATCATCGCCCGCAACACCCCCGCGGGAGCCCAGGACTTCGCCCTGGTGGCCCAGGGCGACCTGAGGGACAAGTGGAGGGACCTGGCCGCCGAGAACGTCACCCTCAGCAAGGAGGAGCTGGACGAGGGCGAGCCCATCGTCTTCTCCGGCGACATCGTCGGCATGGGCAACCTGCCCATAATGCCCTTCCACTACGAGGTGTACCTCCTGGACAAGGAGACCGGCACGAAGACCATCTTCGAGGAGGATACCATCTCCGACTTCAAGCCCTGGGACTCCCGACACTTCACCCACAGATGGGTCTCCACCCGTGGTGACTGGGAGTTCGGTGTCGAAGTGGACACTGGCAACACGAACAAGGAGTTCTCCGAGAGAAACAACAAGGTCACGATGGACAGGTTCATCAAGGGCTACGGCCTCCTAGCGGAGCTGATCCCGACAAACGTGGTGATCCGGCCAGGGCTGGAGGCCCATCTTGAGGTGAACGTCGTTAACACAGGGAACGTGATCGACACATACACGATGTCCACAGAGGGCATCCCAGTGGGCTGGAAGGTCGAGCTGGACGCGACCGACATCACACTCATGAGGGAGAAGACGGGTACGATCACAATGCGGGTGACACCACCCTCCGCTGCCAAGGCGGGGGAGGTCTATCCGATGATCTTGAGGATCACCTCCATGGGCAACTCCACGTACAAGGCGGACCTGACATCCGTGGCCACGGTCGGCCATGTCCACGGGCTGAGGGCCGACCTGGCGGAGGAGGGGACATCCGTGCTGCCGGGCAATTCTGTGGTGCACCTGATCAACATCACGAACACGGGGAACGGCGACGACTCGTACGACCTGAACGTGTACGGCCTGCCGCCGGGTTGGAATGCCGAGTTTTCCGAGCATACGATCACCATTGAGGACAACGTGACGAAGGTCGTCACCCTGGAGCTGGAGTCGCCGGAGAAGGCCATCCACGGCGCCATCGCCGAACTGGACATCACCGTAACATCCAGCACAGGCAAGTCCGAGACCCTGACCGCGCGGACCCAGGTCCGTCACACGACGGGCATGGACGCCACCATCTGGGCGGAGGACAACGTGTTGCCCGGGAAGAAGGTGCAGTTCTTCATCGATATATTCAACCTCGGCAACGGCAACGACGAGTTCTATTACGTCGAGACGCTGCCCCAGGGCTGGACCTCCACCTTCCCCTTGAAGGATGTCGACCTGAGCCTCGAGGCCTTCGAGACCTGGAACGGGAGCGGCGAGCTCAAGAGCCCGGTCACGGCCCGGTCGGGCACCTACGAGTTCAGGGTCCAGGTCTACACCCAAGAGTCCATCAAGGACCTGGTGGTGAACGTGGTGGTGGAGGAGGTGTACGGAGCCTCCGTGATACCGCTGTGCGGCGTGAGCGCCATATATCCCGGCAACTCGACGAATCTGTGCCTCGCCATAACGAGCCTATGCAACCTCCCCACTGCGTACGAGGTGGAGCTCATCGGCGCGCCAAGCGATTGGACCATCGAGTACGACCCGCGGTCGGAGACGCTGGAGACGCTCAAGACCGGCATGTTCAACATGACCGTGGGAACGCCCAAGACCACTCCCAAGGGCATGTACGACCTCACCATCGGCCTGAGCTACGGCCCGACCTACGAGGAGTACAACTTCACCCTCTACGTGATGGAACTGCCCAGCAACGTGGACACGGAACCGGGTAACGAGGAGGATGGGTTCCTGACCACCAGCGCCTGGCTGATCATCATTGTGGTGATCGCGGTGCTGGTCATCATCGTCGTGGCCACGCGGGCACGGGGTCGGCCCAAGGCCGTCGAGCTGGAGTTCGAGGAAGAGGAGGTCGCGCCGCCCAGGGCAAGGCCGTTGCCACCACCTCCGCCGCCGGGACCCGCCCCGAGGAGGACGCCACCTCCGCCTCCACCACCGAGGACGGTGGACGAGCTGCTCGCTGACACCCCCGCCCTTGACCGCGTGAGCGACACCTACGACCGATACTCCGCCGACGTGGCATATGCGTCGGGAGCCACCCTCGCGCAGCAGGGAGAGCCCCTTTACGTGGGCGATTGTCCCAAGTGCGGCGGGAAGGTGCTCGAGTATCCCTCTGGCGCCCTCATGTGCGCCAGCTGCGGTTCCCAGTTCACCGACCACTGAGATAGAGGGTGAGGAACGGGAGGGACCTGGGGATTGCATCGGACGGGGGGGATTGATTGAAGGAGTGGCAGCGCTGGGAGGCCATGGCCGACGACTTCAGGAAGGTGGGCGACCACCGTCGTGAGTCCGAGTGCCTGGGTATGGCACTGGAGATCCTGCCCCCTGGCCACATCGAGGACAAGGACCGCCTCAGGTCGCTGTTGGAGGACGCGAGGGCCCGCGCCCTGGAGGAGGGACCCCACCCAGCTTCCGAGAGCGAGGGATTCGACGAGTCCGTGCTGGAAGCGAGGGAATCCCTTGGCCTCGAGGAGGCGAGGGAGGCGGTCATGATGACACTACGTCGAAGGTGCACTTCCATCGAAGGGACCTCCGAGGAGGACCTAGTCTCCGACCTGGTGGACGGCAGCGACCTCGAGGAGGACCTGGTCCTGGAGGCCGTGGAGGACCTCCTGGACGATGGGATGACCTACCGGGTCCGTCCCGGCCAGCTGATGGTGGACGGCATCGTCGGCGAGTCGGACATCGAGATGGCGGTGCTCGCGGTCCTGGGGGACCTCTCCACCGGTGGGAGGGGCGGCTCCCGAGACGAGGTGGTCAGGGAGCTGGTGGCGAGGGGGTTCGCCAGGGACGAGCTGGAGGAGGCCATCGACGAGCTGGAGGAGAGCGGTCGGCTCGACGAGGGGCACAAGGGCCAGCTGAGGGCCGCCCTCGACGTGAAGGACATCGAGGAGGTCCACCACCAGGTCACCGCCGCCGTCGAGGAGATGGACCCCGACGGCAAGGGCGTCCTGGTCGCCCGGATCGAGAGGGAGCTGACCTCGCGCGGGCTGGAGATCGACGAGGTGAGAGAGGCCCTGGACGAGCTGGTCGACCGTGGCGACCTCGTCCGGGACGGCGGCGAGGTGCGGCATGCACTCCCTGTGATGGACGACCGTGAGGCGAGGGACCTGCTCTTGGAGTTGCTCCACGCCCTCTCCGAGGACCGGGCGGTACCGGTCCCACTGATGAAGGCCGTCAAGGCCTCGAGGAGCCGGGGGATGAGGACCTCGATGTTCCACAGGGTGCTGGACGACCTGGTGGACGAGGGAAGGGTCTGGCATGACGACGAGGGACTTCACCTGGCCGACGTGGTGGTCACGGACACTGGCCGTGGGAGGGAGGTGGTCCTGGAGGCCGTGCGTCAGCTGGGTCACGGCCGGTTGGGCGCCCCCAGGTCCGAGGTCATCGACATGGCCCTCGGCGAGGGCATCGGCGAGACACAAGCGAGGGAACTCCTGGAGGACCTCATCGACGACGGCCACATACACGACGCCGGGGGCGGATTCCTCAAGCCCGGCTAGGCCATCTCGCCCTCACGTCTCGGAGATGGGCATTGGCACCACATCCTCAAAAAGTATAAAACGGAGAACGCAATACAGGAGCCGTCAGCCAGCATGCCATTGCTGGCCATGTCAAAGGAAGGTGTTCCGCGATGCGGTCCAAGACTGCCCTTCTATCCTCGGCCATCGTCGTCCTCCTGGTCCTCTCCAGCGGATGCCTCGGGGGCGACGATGAACCTGATGTCAAGGTCGAGCTCGAGCTGATGGGCGAAAAGGACCAGAACGTGGTGCAGGGTAACAACACGACCTTCCTTTTCGCGATAGAGAACAACTGGAAGGACAACGCCACCCTACTGGTGTCCATCGGCAATATACCAGATGACTGGGAAGCGGAGGTCATCCCCAGCAGGGCCGTGCTAGAGAAGTACACTGGCACCTCGGTCCGATTGAACGTATCCGTTCCATTCAGCGCAAAGCAGAAGGGTTACGAGTTCAAGGTCACCGTCAAGGCACAGGGCAGTGACATCCACAAAGAATCCACGAGGGTCACGATCTACGTCCTGGACTACACCGTCTCGACGGAGCTGGACACCGTCATGGAGGACGGCAAGGTCGTGTACCTGAACTACACCGGCTACCAGGACAACGGCGAGGTCTTCGACACCAACAACGAGA
This sequence comes from uncultured Thermoplasmata archaeon, assembly GCA_965369625.1. GTDB lineage: Archaea > Thermoplasmatota > DTKX01 > DTKX01. The sequence continues at coordinate 9,103 of CBDUQW010000084.1, forward strand.
ACACCTCCCTGTCCAGCAGCATCCCCAAGGCACCCAGCTACGTCCCGCGCCAGATCTACGAGCCCACGCCGTTCCGCGTCGGGAGCGGGCAATTGATCCCCGGTTTCGAGGCGAGCATCCTCGGCATGCGCAAGGGCGAGAGCAAGTCCTTCTTCGTCCCCGAGGACCAGGCCTACTCGGACTGGTTCGAGACGGACATCGAGGTGACAGAGACGATCCCCCTGCGGGAGGAATGGACCTCCAACGAGTTCCAGAGGGCCTTCCGGCAGGAACCCGCCATGTGGATGGTGGTCACCCACAGGCAGTGGAACTGGACCGCCCAGGTCGTGAACATCGGCCTGGACAAGGACCAGACGGTCACCTTGGAGCTGCAGGTCAAGCCCGGTGACACCACCGACACCTACGGCTGGGAGAGCGTGGTCGTCTCCGTGGACAGCACGGCCAACGATGGCATCGGCGAGATCGTCCTGAACAACGACCCGGACGAGAACGGCCCCGAGGTGGGCGGCCCCGCCCAGCTCTACAACGCCTCCGCCCCCGTGGAGTACGACTTCGGGACCGTCATGGCCATCAGCGAGACCCACATCTCCGTGAGGATCCAGCGCAGCCACCACGAGCTGGCGGGACTGGACCTGATATTCTACGCGAAGGTGGACCACTTCCAGGACGCGTAGACGGCAACTCCGGTAGACCGCCTTCGGTCATTTCCATCACATCCGATCGGCGATGCTGTCGGTCAGGGGCCCTATCCCACGAGACGACCTTCTGGTCCTGATCAGGCGCGGGGACGGGGGATCCCCAGGGTGGCATCGGTCCTGGCGATGCTCTTCGCCGGGTCCTCCTCCAGCATCATCATCGACCTTATGCAGTCCACGTTCTCTGGGACCACGTCGGACTCCTGGTGCACCGCCTGGTAGTACCAGAGCTTGTTGCCCTCCACGTGGGTCCCGTCGCGCCACACCGCTATCTCGAACAGGTCCGCGCGGCTCCGGTCCAGGTCCTTGGCCAGCTCCATGGCCTGGGCGGTGCTGACGATCCCATCGCCGCCCGAGACGAGGCGGAGGCGTGGCGACCTCTCCCACAGGTCTATGACCTCCTCGGTGGTGGACTCCCTCGAGAGCACGACCTGGATGGCGTGGAGGTGCATGATGGTGGTGGGGACCGCCACCGCCATGGACTGGATCCTGATGTCCGGCAGGACTGTGTTGAGGTCGGGGCCGTGGTGGGTGGGTAGCTTGAGGACGGGTTTGATGGCGTTGATGGGACCCTTCTTGCTGTCCCACGGGTCCGCGGCCCGCCTTACGAGCACCGCCAGCACCTCCTTGATACCGATGTCGCGGAAGACCGGATAGAGGGTGCGGGCCAGGCCGGTGGTGTTGCACGACACGACGCGGACCATGTCCTTCCCCCACGAATCCATGTAGTTGGCCGAGGAGTTGAAGGAGATGGGGGCGGTGTGGGCCTTCTCTCCTCCCTGGAAGATGACCTTGACCCCGTGGGACCCGTATGTCGGGATGTAGGTGGCTCCCACCTTGCCGGGGGTGCAGTCGACCACGATGTCGGCCATGTCCAGAAGCTCGGGGAGCAGTCCCTGGACCTCCAGGCCCTTCTCGGCGAAGGCAGCCTGGTGCTCCTCGTCCGTGGTGTAGAAGGGTAGACCCCTGTCGAGGGCCATCTGGACCTCGAAGGTGGGATTCCGCTTGCAGACCCCCACGATCTCCATGTCGTCCTGGAGGACGACAGCGTCCGCAACTCTCTTCCCGATGGTTCCGTAGCCGTTGATAGCGACCTTCACGGGCATGCTCGAACACCTCGAGCAGGGAAACGCTCCTGGTCGATTTGAGGTTTGCGATGGTGAGCTTGACGACGGTCCTCAGCCCAGGGCGCGGTCCACTATGGACCAGAACTCGTCCCATGGCACGTGGTCCTCGGCCTCGCCCCTGCGCTTGACCTCCAGGTAGATCTCCTCCAGCTGCTCCTTGGAGAACTCCCGGTCGTTCTCGCGCAGCACGTGGCGGATGGCCCGGTGGCCGGTGTGCTTGCCCATCAGGATGCGGCGCTCGTTGCCCACGGATTCTGGGGAGACGGGCTCGTAGGTGAACGGGTTGGCGTGGACCGCCGCCACGTGGATGCCGCTCTCGTGGGAGAACACCTTCTCGCCGGTGATGGGCTGGTTCGGGTGGAGGGGGACCTTGGCCACCTCTGCGACCAGTTGGGACAGGCCGGTGAGCTTGGTCAGGTCCATGCCCGTCGTGACGTTGTACATCGCCTCCATCGTCAGCACGAACTCCTGGAGGGGCACGTTCCCCGCCCGCTCGCCGATGCCGTTGACGGTGACGGCCACGTGGGTCGCCCCCGCCATCACGCCTGCGATGGCGTTGGCATTGGCAAGCCCGAAGTCATCGTGGCAGTGGACCGACATGTAGCAGGGCAGGTCCTCCCGTAGGACCTTCACGATGTGGGCCATGGCCTCGGGGGTCGCGCAGCCCACGGTGTCGGTGACCCCGATGCGCTTGGCGCCCCGCTCGGCGGCCATCCAGTTGACGTCCCGGACGTAGCCCAGGTCGGACCGGGTGGTGTCCTCCGAGGAGAAGGAGAAGGAGATGCCGTGGTCTCGGCAGTAGTCCAGGGCATGGGAGACCTTGTCCATCACCTGCTGGCGGTCCATGCGCAGCTTGTCCCGCAGGTGGATGTCCGAGGTGGCGATGAAGAGCATCACCAGGTCCAGGTCCAGCTGGCGCACCTTGTCCAGGTCGGGCTCGCAGCACCGGGACAGCACGGAGACCTCGGCGTCCAGGTCCAGGTCGATTATCGCCTGGATGGAGTCGAACTCCGTCTGGGAAACGGAGGGGAACCCGGCCTCGATCTCGGGAATGCGGGCATCGTCCAGGGCCCTTGCGATCCTCAGCTTCTCGTCCTTGGAGAAGGCCACGCCGGGCATCTGCTCCCCGTCCCGAAGGGTGGAATCGTAGACGTGGACCCGGGACCCGTCGTAGTCGGGGTTGAAAGGGCTGGTGCACGTGAACTCCCGTTTCAAGGGACCTGGCCTCCGGCGGGGGCAATGATATCTTTACTTAAAAACGTACTCACGTGATGCCGGAGCTGGTAGAAGGGATGCGTATATCGGAGAGGGAGAGGTGACATTATAGCCTTAGGTTCCATTCGTCCTTGGTGTATCTCTCCTCTTCAAGTCGTAGGGCACGCCCGCTCTCATCGTCCACGAGATGGCCTTTCTGCGGGTCGCCTCCCACGATCGAGGCCAGTTCCTTCGCCACGGCATCCTTCACATCATCCATGGACGGGGCTGCCCCCATTATCTGCGCCAGGGTCGTCACCCGGGCAGCGGGCGTCTCATGCCCCCGGCGCTCCATCTTCTGCCCGTGGGGTCGAAGGTAGGTGGCCATCGCATCCAGGTCCGCATCGACGAGCACCGTGCCGTGGACCAGGTGGACCCCCTTGCGGATGACCTGGGCGCTGCCCGACACCTTGGCGTCCCCCACCATCACGTCGTTGATGCCCTCCATGCGGGCATCCTCGATGCCCAGCCTCCCTAGGGCGCGGACCACTGCCCCGCACGCTGCCTCGAAGCCCTGCTTGGCCTTGATGGGGCGGGGCGGCCTCATCGTGATGGCGTAGACCAGCTGGCGCTCGTCGGTGTAGATGGCCCCGCCCCCGCTGATGCGCCTGACCACCGGGATGCCGTCCCGGCCACACGCCTCCAGGTCCGCGACCTCGGCGGCCTTCTGGAAGTAACCGATGGAGACCGAGGGCGGATGCCTTCGGTAGAGGTGGATGGTGTCCCCTCCACGGTCGTCGATCCGGGACTCGAGCAGAACCTCGTCGATGGCGGCGGTCAGCTGCGGTCGTTCCAGGTCGGTGTCGATCAGGCGGACCGACGGCGTCACAGCCGGTCCCACTCCTCCCGCTCGCGGACCAGGGCGGCGATGCGCTCCTCCTCCGCCCACGCCTCGGACCCCTCCTCATGCCCCTCGGGCTCGGGGACAGCGTCCTCCAGGTGGCGGGGGTTGAACATGTCCTCCTCCTCGATGAGGGAGGGGGCCTCCCACTCCACCGCGCCCTCCTCGACCATGTCCTCGTCGTAGACCTCCTCTTGGACCTTGGGGTGGTGCTTCCTCTTGCCGCCGCTCTTGAGGGAGCCCGTGGGATGCTTGACCTTGCGGGCCGTGCTCTTGACCTTCTTGGTGGGCTGGGTTACCGGGAGCTCGTCCACCTCGGGGAGGATGTCCTCCATCGGCCCAACCTCCTGGAGGTCGCCCAGGTCCTCCTCGAGGATCTCGACCTCGGGAGCCGCCCTCGCCTTGCGCTTGGCCCGGGGTTTGGCCCTGGGCTTGGGCTTGGCCTCGGGGGGGAGGAGGTCGTTCTCGGGTCCCAGGTCCGGTCCCTCCTCGAAGCGGGCCATCTCGGCCAGCTCGCGGGCGGCGCTCTCGGCGATGGAGCCCGCCTCGAAGGTATCGTAGACCGTCGGCTCATCGAGGGACCTGATGGTGCCGTACCGGACCTCCTCCTCGGCGTCCTCACCCATGGTGTCCATGATGGCGCTGACTATCGGGAGCCGCTCGTAGTTGCGATGGGCTGGCATCCGCTTCGGGGCGGGGACCTCCAGGGGCTCCTCCCCCGCGGCCATGTCGCCGTGGGGGGAGTTGGGGGGGACGTAGTACTCCGCCGGGGGGCCAGGGGCCATGGTCGGCTCCGGGGCGCTGTAGACCACCCTCTGCTTGGACCGTCGGAACAGGCCCCGTCGCTCGGTCTCCACGTGCATGACGGGCTCGGCCACCTGGAGGGAGGGGGGCTCCTCGTACACCACGGGGGGTAGCTCGTCCTCCTCGGTCTCCGTGATGGTCCTCTCCCTGGCGACGGCCACCATGGGCGAGTGCACGACCCGCACCGGTCGACGGCCCTTGTCGGTGTTGACAACGACCCAGTCCTCCTTGCCACCCACGATGGCCTCTCCCGCCGTCCTGGGGACATTGGTGTAGGCCGCGGTGGTCCCCTTCTTGGACCGACCGCCCCTGGTCCGGGGTTGGGCCACCACATCCTCCGGGACCTCGGTGACCATCACCATGTCGTCGTAGTGGATGCTGTCATCGCCCGTGGATATGGTGCCCTTTGCCCGCTTCCGGCGTTTGGGCCTGGCGACCACGGCGCCCGTCTCGTCCACCATCTCGTTGAACTGCATGTACTGGTAGACGCGGAGGGCGATGTCGTCCACCATCTCGTTGACCTGATCGTGGGCAGCCGCCGTTCCCGCGAAGACCCGATGGGGATGCCATCTGCTCGGGGGTTTGAGGGTCGGGGTGCCGCCCTTCTCGGCCTCCTCCTTCAGCACCCGCTCCTTGAGCTCGCCCAGGGGGATGCCCACCTTCTCGATGACCGTCTCCTCCTCCCTG
>CBDUQW010000085.1:0-14501 GCA_965369625.1 uncultured Thermoplasmata archaeon
TGCCCCTGCGGCAGCATCGATGACCTTCGGCGTTCTCGGGAACCACCCGCGCCTCGAAGCCGGACCACCACATCCCAGGCCTCCCCGTCCTAGCAACGAGTGCGCGGCGAGGCGCAGCAGCAATTCATGCCCATGCGGCAGCAGCGATGGCCTTCGGCGTCCTCGGGAACCACATGCGCCCCGACCACCACGTGCTTGCGGGCGTGCTCCCAGGCCGGGGTGGCATGGGGGGGGCGTGGTCTCGGTCGTCAGGCGCGTCGTGGTCATGGGATCCTCTCGGAAGAGAATATACTGGCTCACATTGCCCCGTACCCCACGACCAGTCTTGTCACGTACTCGACAACGGGAGCCATTGCCTTGGTTCTCCATGTTTCCGAGACCACTTGTCACGTACGTGACAGTGGGTCCTTTCCCCTGCCCAACAGCCCGGGTCGGGCGACCCGCCTAGGACTGCTGGATGGTGACCTCCGTGTGGTACACGTCCACCGTTGTGCTACCGCCGTCCTTGCGCAGCAGGACATCGACCTTGTACCTCTGACCAGAGGTCAGGTCCACCGCCACGTCGATGGGCACCCCCTTGCCTCCCCCGGGGGCCAGGTCCCCCGAGACCGCCACGGTGGCCCGGCCCACCTCCTCCGTGCCGACGAGGACGGTCACCAGGAGGTCGTGGCCGTCCAGGCTCCTCGAACCGTTGGCGTTGTTCAAGATGCCGACGTCGAGGTGGAAGCCAGGGGTGGGTTCCCACACGTTCACCACGGAGGTCTCGATGGGGTCTATGAGCAGGCCCCCGTCCGGGCCGGGACCGTCGTTGCCGTTCCCGTCGCCCGCGAGGAGGTAGATGGTCGCGACGACGACCACCACGACGACGACGATGCCCGCCACGAGGAGGGGGTTGGCCCCCCCGGGGAGCCCTCCGACGGACCACCAGGGTTCCCCCGTCCCCGGCTCGTCGCCCTCGCTGGGGGGCACGTCGGAGCTGGGGGGCATCGCCTCGCCTCCCACGACCTTGGTGGGCGACGTGCCGTGGTCCGTCGTGCGGTCCGTATCCGGGTATGGCACCGTGACCTCGGGCGCGGGCGGGGCCGGGGTCTCGCAGACGTCGGGGAAGGCCACCTCCCCGGGCCCTGTGGCGCGGTCCGTGGCGACCGGGACCGGCGCCTGCTGGACCTGTCGTTCATCGCTCCATGCGCACGCCGGGCATGGCCCCCCCGCTTGGGGGAGGCTGCCTCCGCACCGCGGGCACTGCATCCCCTTCCACCTCTCCCCTATCCTCGTATCACCTGGTAGATAACGTTTCTGGCCCGGGGTTGGCATTGGCCGACGGCCTTGGGTCTTGGAGCGCGGTATCAAGGTGGCGCAGCTACCCCTTCCTTGCTGCGTACGGAACAAGACGGGATTACCGACGAGAATCGAGGGGTCTAGCCCACATTGTGACGTACGCCACAACCCCTCTTCCAGCGCACGTGCGGTACAAATCCGCACAACTCGCACCCCACGATCGTACTTGCACGGTACTCGGGGTCGCGCGACGGGTTCCCCCCACCCGACCCAGTCCTGGCGCGACGGTGCCCGCGTGGGCGCCAGGCGCGCTTGTCAAGCCGGCTCACCGACCCCCCAAACCCCAAGTACCTCCCTGATAATCCAACACCCCATGTCCCGTCAGCGCTCCCACCGCTTCTTCTCCGGCCTCAGGGGCAGTGGCCTGACCAGCATTACCACCTCCACCAGGAGCAGGCGACCGCGGGGGCACGTAGTCCCCGGATGCCTAAGCACCACGTCCTCCCCCGGTCCCGTGACGTGCTCCCGCGCCGGGGTGGCACGGGGGCGACACGGGCGGTCACGAACATGAGATGTGGATGAGCGAAGGTTCATGGACCCATTCGTGAACCCGTCCCCTCGGTCCGGCCCGGCAACCTTCATAACCCGCGTCACCCATGCCGTTCCCGGTGAGGACCATGACCGGCAGAGCGACCCGCGGCGAATGCACCATTTGCGGCAAGGAGCTCGGGAAGAGGGCGCTGATCAGGCACCTGCAGGCGCACCTCGCCACCGGCGAGGGGGGCAGGGGCCGCGCGGTGACCCTGGTGCACCTGCTCGTCGACACCAGGCGCGGCACCGAGTACTGGATGCACCTGACGGCGAGGGGGGACGGGACGCTCAGGGACCTCGACTCGTTCCTGCGGGAGGAGTGGCTCGAGTGCTGCGACCACATGAGCCAGTTCATGATCGGCGGGAGGGCCTACACGTCCGACCCGGAGTTCGCCACATGGGGCGAGGGGGACATGGACGTCGCCCTCGCCGACGTGCTAGGGGTGGGCCAGGAGTTCACCCACGAGTACGACTTCGGCTCGACCACCACCCTGCGGCTGCGGGTGATGGGCACCTGGCAGGGGGTCGCGGGGAGGTCGCCCGTCACCCTGCTCGCCCGCAACGAGCCCCCCGGGAGGCCCTGCGTGGTCTGCGGCCGCCCCGCCGACGTCGTCTGCGTCGCCTGCCACGAGGGGCCCCACGGGACCGTCCTGTGCGACGCCTGCGCGGGGGGCCACGACTGCGACGAGGACTACAGGCTGCCCGTGGTGAACTCGCCCCGCTGCGGCGTGTGCGGGTACACGGGCACCGCGTGGTGAGGGGGCGGCCCCATCCAGACAGCTGCCGCCGGTGACGCGCGGGCCCGTGCGCGCCCTCACATCAGCCCCCGTGACCTCAGCTCCTCCAGCAGGTCCTCCGTCCGGTCCTCGAGGTAGTCGTTGAAACCCCATCCCATCCACTCCGTCCTGCCCACCATCGCCTCGATCCTCGCCACGGCGGCGGCGACATCCACCTTGTCGGGGTTCGCGAGGAGGTGCTTCACGGCGTCGTCGAAGACGCCCTCGATGCTCGAGTAGTACCCCTCCCACATGTCCCCGTATTCCAGGGTGAAGTCGATGCCGTGCTCCACGTAGTCGAGCATCGCGTCGAGCAGGACCTTTGGGTCGCCGGTCAGTCCCCTGATGTCCGAGAGCAGACCCTTGGCGGCTCGGAGGTCGGGCCCCAGGGGCCTGCCCCCCTTCGCCTTGGCCCAGAAGGTCTGGCCCATGAGGTGCCCGAGGTCATCGACGGCGGCCGCCACCTCCCCGTCCGTCTCCAGCACCTGGAAGGTGAGGAACTTCCTCACATCCTCCCCCTGCCTGTAGCAGCCGGAGATGACCGTCAGCAGTTCCCGCTCGGTCCTCCCACCGAGCCTCCTCTTCACCTCCTTCCAGGACATGATGCAACTGTACCTCACTTTCCTCGGCCTCCCGTCGTTGGGGGCAGCGGTGTGGAGGTAGAAGGCCCTTCTGGCGACGTTGCCGCCCACGGGGTGGGCGGGACCTCGGTCGGGCACGTCAGTCGATGGTCGCGTACGCGTGGAGCAGGCCGCTGAGCTCCTCGCGCCTGTCCCACTCCTCGTCGTCAACATCATCGGCGTTCGCCCTGTGGTCCAGGTAGAGGTACTCGTCCATGAGGGCGTAGAACTCGGGCTCGCTCAGCCTCACCGGTATCTCTGGTTCCCAGTCCCAATCATCGTCACCCTCGTCGTCACCCTCGTCCTCCCCCCCGTCGTCCCCCTCCGCGTACCACCCATCGTCCCCCTCGAGGCGGACCGCATGGCCGTCCTCCGTATCGGCGTACCCGATGTCCTTGAGGTGCCGCGAGCGGAAGGTCAGGTACCGCTCGTAATGGCTCATCCGCTGGTAGCCCTCGCGGTACCCCTCCCAGACCTCCTCGACCCGGGCCACGTCCTCCGCGGAGAGGAGCGCGTCCATCACCACCCTGTACTGGTGGAACTCGTAGGTCCTCCGCAGGTCCCCCGAGACCCATTCGTCGAACCTCTCCTCGAACCTATCCCGCTGCCCGTCCATGAGGTAGGCCAGCGCGAGGTGCAAGCCCTGTTCCCAGCAGTGGACGGCCGAGGCCTCCAGGACCTCTATCGCCCTGGCCGGGTCCCCCGTGAACATGCAGGACAGGCCCAGCACGTTGTCCCAGACGTGCTCGAAGGTGTCCTTCCGGTCGATGATCTCCCGGTGGGTCCGGACGGCGGCCTCGAGGTCGCCCATCCGGAGGTGAGAGGCCGCTAGGTCCGATAGGACCATCATTTCCCCGGGGTGCTCCGCCGCGACCCGCTCCAGCCGCTCGATCCTGTCCGGGACATCCCTGGCATCCCTCCAGGCGGCGCTGTACGCATCTCTCGCTGCATTCTCCCTGTCCATCCGGTGACCCCCGGTCGGGCCGTCAATCGACCCCTGGGCTCTTAAACCTTGACGCGATCCGGCGAGGGATCCGACGGGACGGTGCCGTGCGACGGGTGCGCGGGGGGGCACGGGTGTGATGAGGACTACAGGCTGCCCGTGGTCAACTCGCCCGGGAGTGCGGGGTGTGCGGGTACACGGGGAACGCGTGGTGAGGGGTCGCGCGACGGAAGGCCCCCACTCGACCCTGTCCCTTCGCGTCCGGTGCTCGGGTGAGCACCGGGCGCGCCGGCAATGGCATAAGACCGACCCCGTCGATATGCTTATTGTCCCGCACGCCACAACCAGCCTTGTCCCGCACCCGGCGACCAGGGCCATGGGGGACACCTCAATATTCATCGTCCATGCGGCCCATTGGCCACCGAACCGTCCTCGATGCCCCCCGACGGGCCTTCCGGGACCCCTCGGCGGAGGAATGCTGAGATGGACCTCGAGAACCTGAACGAACGGATACTGGGCTGCACCGACTGCAGGCTGGCCGCCACCAGGAGGAACGCCGTCTGCGGGGAGGGCGACCCCGGGGCGAGGGTGATGCTCGTGGCCCAGGCGCCCGGGGAGACGGAGGACCGGGAGGGCCGGATGTTCGTCGGGCCCACGGGCAGGGTCCTGGACGAGCTGCTGACGTCCGCGGGGGTCGACAGGGGGGACCTCTACATGACCAACCTCGTCAAGTGCACGCTGCCCAAGTGCAGGAGGCCCAGGAGGGACGAGGTGGAGGCGTGCGGCAGGCACCTGGAGAGGGAGATCGACATCGTGGACGCGAAGGTGGTGGTGCCCCTGGGGTACCACGCGACCAGGTTCGTCCTCGACCGCCACGGCGTCCCGGTGCCGGGAAGGTCCGACATCCCCAAGGCCTACGGCAGGCTCCTCCTGGCCGGTGGCAGGAGGGTGCTCCCCCTCCCGCATCCAACGGCCCTCCTCCACGACGAGACCGTCCGGGGGGAGATGATGGACACGTACCGCAAGATACGGGTGCTCTTGGCGGAATGCGTGTGGTACCCCTCGTGCCCGATGAACAGGTACACCAGGATGGGGAGGCTGGACCGGAGGTGGACGGAGCTCTACTGCAGGGGTGACTGGGAGGTCTGCGTCCGCTACCAGATGGAGGAGCGGGGCGAGCCGCATCCGGACTGGATGCTGCCCGACGGGAGCATCGACGAGGCGCTCAGGCGCCCTCGCGACGGGGCGATGCCATGAGGGTCACCATCGTCTACGACAACGAGGTTTGGCGCCGGGGCTGCAGCTCCGACTGGGGGTTCTCGTGCCTCGTGGAGGCCGCTGGGCACACCATCCTCTTCGACACGGGCGCCAACGGAGAGATGCTGCTGGACAACATGAGGAGGCTGGACGTGGACCCGGCCTCGGTGGAGGAGGTGGTCATCTCCCATGCCCACTTCGACCACACGGGCGGGCTCCCCCGGTTCCTCGACGTGAATCCCACCAGGGTCTACGTCCCCGCTTCGTGCCCGGAGCCGAAGGGCTCCACCGAGGTCGTCAGGGTGGGAGGGCCCCTCACCATGCACGAGGGCATCCACCTGACCGGCGAGCTCCGGAACGTGGAGCAATCGCTGCTGGTCGAGACGGGGAAGGGGCTGGCGGTGATCGTGGGCTGCTCCCACCCGGGGGTGGGCACCATCCTCGAGAGGGCCTCCCGCTTCGGAAGGCCCTCCGCGCTCATCGGGGGCCTGCACGGGTTCAGCGACCTGGAGCTGCTGAGGGGATTGGACCTCGTATGTCCCACCCACTGCACCCGGCACGGGTCGAGGATAGAGGCTGCTTTCCCCGAGAGCCACGTTAAGGGTGGGGTGGGCCGGGTCATAGAGGTCTGAGGCCCGGGTGGCCCTCAAGGTCGTGGTGCCGGGCCCACTTGAGGTAGGCTCGCAGGGAGGAGTGAATGTGGTGTTCTTCCGGTACGCGACAAGCCGTCTTGTCAAGTTCCAACCCCCAAATCCTAAGTCCAAAAAAGTGATTCCCAAATCCAATGTCCCGTCACCCCTCCCGCCGCTTCTTCTCCGGCCTCAGGGGCGGTGGCCTGACCAGCATCACCGCCTCTTCCAGAAGCATGCGTCTACGACCGCGGGGGCACGTTGTCCCTCGACGCCGCCGTGCATCACGTCCTACCCCGGTCCGGGGGCGGGACGTGCTCCCCCGCCGGGGCGGCGCGGGGGCTCAGAATGGATCAAGACCTGGCTGGTCCGAGGGCATCCCGGAGGCCGGCGATGTCGGTGTACTCCACACGGGCTCCCTTCACAGTCTTCGAGCCCTTCTCCCCGTGGTATCCGACGACGAACGCCCTCGATGGCCTGTAGGTCGAGATAAAGGAGGCGAGACCTCGGGGAACACGTCTCGGGACGACCTTGAGCTTCGCCTCGATGGGGATCGTCCCACCATCGACCTCCAGTACGAAGTCCACCTCAGCACCGCCCCTGGACCGCCAGTGCCTGGGACGATGTCCCAGCTTCAGGAGCTCGGTGAGCACGTAGTTCTCGAACATGGTCCCGGTGGGTTCCGGGGGTACGTTCCCGGCGATGACGTTCCTGAGTCCCGTGTCCACAAAGAAGACCTTCGGTTGCTTTGTTATCTCCTTGAGCTTGTTCGTGAAGAAGGGAGGTACCTGGACTATCAGGTAGCTCTTCTCCAGGGCGTCCAGGTACTTGTTCAGGGTGGGAACGGAGAGGTCGAGGTTGTCGGACAGGGATTGAACGTTAAGGGGACCTCCCGGCGTGAGAGCCAGGTACCTCACCAGTCTCTCGAGCTCAGCGACCTTGTCGATGGAGAAGGTGTACGCCACGTCCTTGAGGATCATCGTCTCGAAAAGGCTCTCCAGGTGGTCCCGCTTCGTCCTGGCGTCCTCGGTGAGGACCACCCTCGGATACCCCCCGTAGAGCATGTGCTCCCACACTGCCCTCTCCATGATGGCGCCCTCCCTCACCTTGTGGCCCCTCGCCCTCATGTACTCGTCCAGGTCGAAGGGCATCAGCCGCATCACTTGCACCCTGCCGACCAGGTGGGCGAGGACCTCCTTCGCCAGGACCCTCTCCGAGGATGAGGTGATCCATAGCCAGTTGCCGTTGTCGACGAGGTACTTGAGGTTCCTGCCGGCTTCCTCGCAGTACTGGACCTCGTCGAGCACCGCCAGTTCATGTCCTTTGACGTACTCCAACTCGAACTTCTCCACGTCCTCCTCGAACACTCTTCTGGGTAGAGGCCTGTCGAACAGGACGTAGGTCGAATCCGCATTAACCCTCTGATGCTGGAGGAATGTGGTCTTTCCTGACTGCCTCGGGCCCACGAGGGCGACCATGTCCTTGACCTTCGCGAGCCGCTCGAAGCGTTCCCTTATTCCTCTCTCGACATACACGAGACCTATATGGACCTTAATATATATATACCTGACGAAACTTAAAATCATCTTTAAGAATAATCAGGCAAATATATAGATTGTATTGTATTACTATCATCTAACTCGCTCGGGGCCACATACCTGATCTGTGAGATCGAATAGCACGGAAGAATGAATATCGAAATGGTGTCTGGCCCCACTTGCCACGCACGCCACGATCGATCCCAGGCCACCTTCCCCTGTCCTGGCAACGAGGCCGCGCGCATGCGCGCCGACCGCGCAGCAGCAATTCATGTCCCTGCGGCAGCATCGATGGCCTTCGGCATTCCCGGGAACCACCTGCGCCTCGAAGCCGAACCACCACATCCCAGACCCCCTTCCCCTATCCTGGCAAGGTCGGTGCGCGCGTGCGCGCCGACCGCGCAGCAGCAATTCATGTCCCTGCGCAGCAGCAGGCCCCTGCACAGGGCCCCGGGAACCACCTGCGCCCGGACCACCACGTCCCTGGCCGGGGGCGGGGAGGGACGTGCTCCAGCGCCGGGGTGGCGCGGGGGGGGGCGACACGATCCGAGTTGTCAATTACCAAAATGATGATCTTCCATTCAAAGCCAAAGCTCTTGCTAGCTTGTCCCGTACCCCACGACCGATATTGTGGGGTACTCCAAGGTGAGCCATCGAATTGTTCATTCTGCTGATCGTTCACCGTTCTCAGGTCGGGACGTACCGACCAAGGACAGATATTCAGCCTAGTGCCTGACCTCGATGTACGATCGCGACCTCATCCTCGTCCCCGCGAACGTATACAGCGGGAGGAGATTACGTATCCATGAAGAAGGACCCGTCACGGCGGATATTCTAGTCTTTCTTCCTTCTCACCTTGATCCGGACCCAGAGCATCACCACGGCCAATACCACGATGATGGACGCCATGAAGGCTACCGGGAACACCCAGTACCGACCATCGTCCCCGTCCCCTCCGTCACCGGTTCCATTCTGGTCGTTCGGTAGTGGATAGATGGGACCGATATCCAGGTCGCCCAGCTCCTCCGGTGGAGGTGGATAGGGCGTGATGTTGAGGTGGTAGAGCGAGAGCGTGCCGTCCTCGAAGGAAACGGCCATCAGGCCGGGGTAGGCCGGATCGGCCTCCATCTGCACCACCTTCCGCGAGGAGTTCAGCTGCGTCATCATCCTCGCCCCTCCCACAGACCTCCAGTCACCCGCCGTCCCTGCGCCGGGTCGCCAGAGCTGGATCGCGCTCCCCTCGATCCGGGGGTTTGCGAGCACGAAGTCGCCCACCATGCCATTGGTCCACGAGACATCGAAGATAGAGGCGGGATCCGTGCACCAATGTAGGGCTTCCTCCCGGGAGCTGCCGTTCCATATGGAGAAGTTCCAACGGTCCTCTAGGATGCACCAGCCTGAAGTGGCATTGACGTCGAAGCACATTGGATGTACATCGGGGCCCGCCCCGGTCCTGGTGTATCGCCAGTCGGGCGGGGAGAGGGCCCAAATACCCCCCTGGTCCAGCAGGGCCACGATGTCTCCGCCATCCCATTCCAGATCGAGGAAGGCACCCCCTTCAGGCATCACCACCTCCCTCTCCAACTCCCCCGATGTCAGGTTGAGGAACATCACCACGCCATCGCTGGTCATGTTGCTGCATGCGATGGCCACCACCTGATCTCCCGGCAAGAAGGCCATGTCCCAGAGGGTGTAGACCGAGTTCAGTACCAGTTCATCCGGGAAGGTGGTGCTGATGGTGAAGGTCGGCGCCTCGAATACCCTGAGGCGTAGTTCTTGGTCACCACCCGGCACATGGGCCCAGGTCACCAGCCATCTGTCGCTGTCGGACCACACCATCCCCGAGTGCTCCTCTGGTTCCCAGGGCACCTTCAGCTCGGCAACGGTCTCGAAGGTCCTGTCGATCACCCGGAGATCCTCGCGATCACCGAAGCCCCGGAGGGCGATGAGGGAGCCTTGATGGTTGAACTCGTAGCGCATCAGGAGGGCGTCGGTCTCTCCGCCCGGGTGCCACTCTATGAAGGGCTCCAGGCCCAACCCGTCCGTGACGTCAGGGTCGTCGGGCGGCATGTAGATGGGTCTCGACCGCACGTCCATCTTGTACGAGGCAATGGTGCCGTCACCCATGGCCACTAGGACCCGGGACCATCCCCTGGGGTCGGGGGTCATCATCGTCACGTTTCCCGAGATCTCGAGAGAGAACAGACAGCTGGAGCCTTCCCTGTGATCCCCTTCAGGTAACATCTCCCACGCTTCCATCCGGCTTCCGCCCCCGGGCAATCGCAGCGCCATCACAAAGTCCCAGAGGCGTCCGAGGGTCCAGGCGAACCCCGTCACAGGGCCGTCGCCGACCGTGATGTTGAACTGGGGGTAGAAGGGGTGGTCGTGGGACATCACTACCCTGCCCTCGGCATCGCCGAACCCCCACTGGTGGTCAATGGGAACGTGCCACGATGCGGCCCCTCCGTGGAGGACGCCCGGGAAGGTCCTGAACTCGTTCCAGTCCTGGCCCTGTATCACGGTGATTGTCCCGCCGCTGTCCGCAACAACCAGTTCCCTGCTATTGTCCTCGACCACCAATATGGTGTGGTTCCCCTCCCACTCGTAATCCCATCGGATGGCTTTCTGCCGGGTTTCGATGAACAGTAGATGGCTGGTTCCGTTCTCGTCCCGTCCTGCCACCGTTGCGATACTATCGCCCGCGAAGAAGGACACCTCGGTGACCTCGACCAGATCGACCAGGTCCAGCCATGCGGCGGTCTCATCCAGGCGTCCAGTGGACACGTCGAAGAGGGCGAGGGGCTCACCTCCAAGGGCATCGCCCCAAACGACCACGTTCTCCTCCGAGCGGGTCCAGTCCGCTCCCCTTGCGAAGAAGCCGGGCGAGGGGGGCTCCATCACGATGGCGTTCCCCAGGTCCAGGTCCGTCACTCTCACCTCGCCGGGGGCACCATACCCGACGAGGAGCAACCTGTTCCCTTCAACGTTGAGCACGAAGACCAGATCGGAGCCCAGGCCACCGGGGTCGCGCCATGAATCGATCAGCCGGAGTGTGCAATGTTCATGGGGATCATATGGAAAGGTCTGGACGGCGGGTGCACTGGAAACGAGTAGGACCGCACACATGAGGGTCGCTACAGCAGCCCGAGAAGCGCGTACTTCTACCATTCTCCTAAACCACCCATTCACAATTGGATAGGAGGTCCGCAGACATCTTCTTTTCGTTCGCGACCTGCCTACCTTGTCCAGTACCCCACAACCGGTATTGTCCCGTACAAGACAACTAGGGCCAGTACCTCGAACTTGCACCCCCCTCTGGACTTTGTCCTTTACGCCACAATTGGCCTTGTCGAGCACGCCTCGATCGATCCCGGGCTCCTTCCCCTGTCCTGGCAACGTGGCCGCGCGAGTGCGCGGTCGAGGTGCGGCAGCAATTCATGCCCCTGCGGCAGCAGCAGGCGTCCGCATGGGGCCCCGGGAACCACCTGCGCCTCGAAGCCGCCGCGCACCACGTCCTTCCCCGGTCCGGGGGCGCGACGTGCTCCCCGGGGAGGGGTGGCACGGGGGGGGCGTGGCCTCGGTCGTCAGACGCGTCGCGATCATGGGATCCTCTTGAAAAAGAATAATGGCTCTCATTGCCCCGTACGCAACAACCACTCCTGTGCAGTACGATACGGACTAGATCCTCTCGACCTCGGTTCCGTATTCCCTCGCGACGTCACATAGCCTTTCGCTCTCAACGATCAATCTATCAGCGGTGTAGAACGTGGAGCACTCGGGGTCAATGCAGGCAATGCCGAGGATGCTGGCGTCGTTGGGATCGAGCCAGGCCTCAGAACCGTGGAGGCGTAGCACGCAGCGATGATAGGCCTCACCGAGGTCCCTGGGAATGCCGACGATCTCGAGGCGTCTGCTCCGGTGAAGCAGCTGCTCGAAATGCCACATCGAATCCTCATGACCCCTTCGCCTTTCCTTTGCGATGCCCGCGAACGCCTCACCCACGGCGATGTGACTGACCTTGAACGGAGGTGCCCTTCTCCGATGCACCAGCGCCTTGGAGGGCTTGCGCAGGAGCGGGTCATCGGATTCGTCGATGAGGGCGCGGAGGACCATCGTGTCGATGTGAGCTCTCAGACCAACCCCTTCCTCTCGAGGAAGGTCCAGGCGGAATCGTAGTGGTGGGACAGCTGAGGTTTCAGCCTGCAGGCGATGCGGATGACCATTTCCCTGTCCGCCTCAGGGGAATTGGTCTCGTGGATGGAAAGGACGGATGCGACCGCTTCCAGGAATGCATCTCCCCCATCCATTGCCTCTCTCACCACGGACAACATCTCGTCGGGGACAACGACCGGTCTGGGTTCCGGGTCGAGCTCGATGATCTCGTAGTAATCCCTCGCGAGATCACGAGAGTATGGTCCCCTGACGTACAGGTTGAAACGATAGGAACTAGATAATGTATGACTCTGGGCCTTGAGAAGGAAGACCGATTTTTGAATCCTCAACCTGCCCACGAAGGTCGCAGGGTCCAGCCTCTTGCCTGTTCCCTGGGCTAGTGTCTGGAGCATTCCATTCAGTTCCTTGGTCCGGGTTCCCATCCTCATCAACTTCGTGCCATGTGCTTCCTGTTGCATGAATCCTATGAAGGACACTATATAAAAGGATTGGCGATGGGTCTGTGAAAGTGTTAGCTTGACCCTTCCATTATTCGATGGCTGGCTCACATTGTCACGCACGCCACAACCTGACATCCCCCGCGATGAGTTGTACGGTAAGCAACAAGGTGTGTTGTCGCGCACGCCACGAGGAAACTGGTCCTCCCTTCCCCTGTCCTGGCAACGAGGCCGCACGTGTGTGCGGCCGAAGCGCAGCAGCAATTCATGCCCCTGCGGCGGCAGCAGTCGTCTTCACGGGGCCCCGGGAACCACCTGCGCCCCGATGCCGGACCACCACATCCCAGGCCCCCTCCCCCCATCCTGGCAACGAGGCCGCGCGAGTGCGCGGCGAGGCGCAGCGGCGATCCATGCCCCTGCGGCAGCAGCAGGCATCCCCATGGCGCCCCGGGAACCACCTGCGCCATCTCACCGGACCACCACGTCCCAGGCCCCCTTCCCCCATCCTGGCAAGCGACCGAGGCGCAGCAGCAATTCATGCCCCTGCGGCAGCAGCAGGCACCTGCATGGGGCCCCGGGAACCACCTGCGCTTCTTGCCGGACCACCACGTCCCTGTCCGGGGGCGGGGCGTGCTCCCGGGCCGCGGATGCTACAAGGTGGGCAGCATGCCGTATTGTTGGACGCGTCGCGATCATGGGATCCTCTTGGGGAAGATACTGGCCCCCCTTGTCACGTACCTTACAACGAGCCTCGAAACGGTCGTGGAGATCACGCTTTCGGGCACGATCCTTCACAAGGACCGCTTCGGATCCCGGAACGTATCCCTCAGGTCATCGGGGTTGATGAACGTGACGTCGTCACGGTCCAGGGCTTGCTTCGCCACCACGTACCTGGGCGCATCGATGTGGTCCGTCTTCTCCACGAAGGCGTCCACGTCCGCGTTTCTAAGTCTCCCCCACTTCACTTCGATGGAGGCCCTGGGCTTGTCCTTCCTGTCGACGACGATGCCATCGATCTCGGGTTCGAATGAGTAATTTGCGTAACCGCCCATGTCCCAGGCGAGGAGATGGACGATGTAGTCCTCCATGCACCTCTCGTGGATCCTGCGCAGGTTCCCCTTGACCTCCTCGAACTCCGGCAGGCCCCTCTCGAGGCCGTAGAGCGAGTCCATCCCGTAGTAGACGGCGAACACTGGTGACGCCAGCCGGTAGGCGGACCTTTTCTGACCGTAGATCCCGATCTCCTTCACCAGTCCCATCCCCTTGAGGGTGTTGATGTACGAGGACACGTGGGAGGAGCTGTCCTTCCTGATGACCTCCCGCAGGTATAGGGTCGAGGCTATCTTCGCGGACCTCTTGGTACCGGACCCTATGCATGCCATGATGCCCTGGTAGACCTCCGAAAGGTTCCTGTCCTCGACGTGGAATATCTCGCCTATCAGCGCAGGTATCGTGTTGACCGTTTCCCCCAGGAGGCCGTAGAGGTCCCTTAGAACGTCCTTCCTGCCAATGATGGGGACCGTCCAAGGGTCGCTGAGGTAGGGGGCGTGGTCGAGGGGTAGGCCCTTGGGGTAGACGGCGTACATGTCCTCGGGACCGACCAGCGTCACCCTCTTCTCGCGGAAGCGGCCGAGGAGGGGCGACCCCGGTCCCAGGATCCGTTTCATGACGCCCATCGAGGAGCCGGAGAGGATCAGTCTACCATCCGGATGGACCGACGTGATCCTCTCAAGGGTCCCCATGGATATCCGCTGGAACTCGTCTATGATGACGGTCATACCGGACCTCAGCGATCTCATCACGAGGTCGACCACGGCGTCCATAGAATCCAATCGACCGACGTCGGCCCCCTCCACCCAGACGGTACCCTCCAACCCGACGAGGAGGTAGATGTCCCAGTCGACGAACCTTTTCAACATATATGTCTTCCCGATCTTCCGTCGACCGTAGACGAGTGTCCAGCCGGTACTGACATTGTCCATCTCGCTTCGAGGGAACTCTAGATCCATGGACGCACGTATGCACATAATGATATTTATAAATTGTGATTTCAAAATACCAATTTTGTAATATCGTTTAATTGGCCCTCCTGTCTTCCTTCGACATCAAGTGATCCAAAGGTTCGTCCCGTACCCCACAAGAGATATTGTCCTGTACAGAAAACATGAATAATAAAACAGCTCTGGCTCACATTGCCCGGTACTCCACAACCAGCGTTCCGGGGTACGTACTGTACAATTCCGACGATCCGTACCCCAC
>CBDUQW010000086.1:0-14446 GCA_965369625.1 uncultured Thermoplasmata archaeon
ACCCCTTGTCATCATTTCCACGGATGGAACTGTGGAGACACGCGGAAGTACTGTACGTAGGGAATACCTATATCAGGGCCGAGCCCGGTCCCCTTCCCATGACCTCCGGTATCGTCCTGGCAATGCACGGCGTCCCTCCCAAGGACTTCCCTCGGAACGAGATGATGGAGCTGTTCGGCCTACATGCCCGTCTTGACCACCCGGGGGGCGGTCCCGAGCACGAGGCCCTCCACGCGCGCCACCACGAGCTGGATGAGAAGATGAGGACCTGGCCCCGGACGCTGGAGAACGACCCCTACCACGCCGCCTCTCACGACCTGGCCCACCACCTCCGGGAGGAGACCGGGCTCCAGGTGTACGTTGGGTTCAACGAGTTCTGCGGCCCCTGCGTCGAGGAGGCCATCGACCTCGCCGTTGAGGCGGGGGTGGACCGCGTGGCCGTGCTGACCACCATGATGACCGGTGGCGGGGAACACTCGGAGAGGGACATCCCGGCGGCCATGGAGAGGGCTCGCGCCAAGCACTTCAACGTGGAGATCGTCTACGCGTGGCCCTTCGAGCTTCCGGACGTGGCCAGGTTCCTGGCCGCCCACGTCGAGAGGTTCGTCTAACGGCGAAAGGCTTTTACTAAAGCGGTCCCTAGACCCGGATTGCATGGTGGACAGGTCCACGGGCAATGGAGAGGGTATCGCAGGTGACGCCGCGAGGGTCACCCTGGTGACGGTCCACGCCTTCATGGACCGGAGCAACTTCGACGTGGAGCGGGCGAGCAAGTGCTGCGTCACCGAGGTGCTCCCCGACGGGCGCATGGTGCCCTTCTGCGTGTACAACAACCTTCACCGACCGACGGCCGGCCACGGGGGGTGCTGACCTGGCTGGCGGGATGCCACCGCAGGACCTCAAGCTCTGCTGCGCCAACTTCTACGAATCGGACATGGTGCGCCGGCTCCTCGGGGACAGCTTCCACCCCGGTGGTGACGGGATGACCGTCGCCCTGGGGCGCGCCCTGGGCCTGGAGGTGGGCTCGACGGTGCTGGACGTGGCGTGCGGGGCCGGCGCCTCGGGCATCGCCCTGGCCAAGGAGTTCGGATGCACCGTCACCGGGGTGGACCTGTCCGACGACAACCTCGCCAGGGCGCGCATGCTGGCGGGGCAGGCGGGCGTGGGGCGCCGGACCAGGTTCAAGTCGATGGACGCCGAGGACCTGGCCTTCGAGGACGGGGCCTTCGACGCGGTGGTCAGCGAGTGCACGCTGTGCACCTTCCCGGACAAGCCCGCGGCCCTCTCGGAGGCATTTCGTATGCTGAGGCCGGGGGGCAAGGTCGGCATCACCGACGTGGTGGTGGAGCGGGAGCTGCCCGAGCAGGTGCAGGGCGTGCTGTTCCACGTCGCCTGCATCTCGGGGGCGCTTCCCGCCTCGGGCTACCAGGAGGCCCTGGAGGCGGCGGGCTTCGTCGACGTGGTCCACGAGGACCACCCCGAGGCCGTGCGGGAGCTGCTGGAGAGGGGCGAGCGCCTCCTCATGGGATGGGACCTGGTGCAGAAGGTCTACGGCGTGGACCTGGAGGGCTGGCTCGGGATGACCAAGGAGGAGGCCAAGGAGATGCTCGGGGGGGCCATCCGGTGGGTGGACGAGGGGGACCTCTCGTACGGACTGTTCACCGGGATCCGTCCCTGAGGGCATTCCACGGGGCAATACAAAAGGGATAAGGGCAGGCTGGGCCATTTCTGACATGAGGGAGGATGACCAACACGGCGATAGAGGTCAGGGGGTTCCGTTCCGAGGACGAGGAATGGGTGACGGAGGTCTTCTGCAGGGCGTTCCCCGAGAAGATGATGCATCTGGTGAGCGTCCCCGAGGAGGAGTGGGTGGACCTGCTCATGGACTCGGGGGCCTTGCACCTCCATCCCTTCCCGGGCCATCTGGTGGCAGAGGAGGACGGGACCATCCTGGGAACGATAGCCCTCGACTGGAAGGGACAGAGGATATCCAAGGGTCCAAAGCAGCCCAAGAGAGGACGTTCCCGTTGGCGCGATCGTCAGAAGGTCCGCTTCGGCCAGTGGGTCATCACCGAGAGGGCCAGGGGGAACGAGTGCTACGTGATGTGGATATGCGTCGCGCCCGAAGCGCAGGGGAAGGGAGTGGGCGCCGCCCTCATGGGCCGGGCTGAGGCCATCGGCAACGAGCGGGGCCTTCCCAGGCTCGCCCTGTACGTCGCGGCTAGCAACCAGGGTGCCAAGCGGTTCTACGAGCGCCAGGGGATGTCCCATGAGGGGGGCCTGAGGAGCCGGACGACGGCCTGGCTCTTCGGGATAAGGGAGTGGCATCGCATGGTCAAGACCATTCCCTTCGATGATAGGACCCATTAACGGACGTTAGAGGGTCTCCTATTCACTTGAAAAGGAAAGTAATAATACCGAGGGGGGTGTATTCCGACCCGACGAACGGTCCCCCTCTCCAGAGAGGGGCCGTGAAACGGGAGGGACCACATTGGCAAGGAGCGAGTCTTCCATTTCCGGCGGTGCAGGGCCGGGACGCGCGCGGGCTATCCGGATCACCATTCTATCGACGGCGGTGCTGTTACTCATCGTTCTATCGGTGCACACGGCGGTCTCCGCCGAGGGGGAGCCTGGCGCCCCCACCAACCTCGCAGCCGAGGTGGATTCGGTGCTGGTAATCCTGACCTGGGACCCCCCCGAGGACGTGGGCAGCTCGCCCATCCTGGAGTACAACATCCTCCGCGGGGACGCGATAGACAACCTCACTGGCTTCATCAAGATCGGTGACCCCACCTTCACCGATTCCACCGCCCCGCGTGGCACGACCCTCTTCTACGGCGTCTCGGCGCGGAACCTGGCGGGCAACGGGCCCGTGTCCAACGTGGTCGAGGTCGTGGTGCCCGAGACCACGGTCCCGTCGGGACCCAGGACGGTCGCGGCCACCGAGAAGGACGGCGTCGTCACCCTCACCTGGGGATCGCCCCAGACCGACGGCGGGAGCGCCATCACCGGCTATCAGATACTGCGCGGGACCTCGTCGGGTAGCGAGACCCAGCTGACCACCATCGGGGTGGTCCTGGAGTTCGAGGACACCGGGGTCGACCGCGGGAAGACCTACTTCTACCAGGTGAGGGCGGTAAACGACATCGGGCCAGGTCGGGCCAGCGGCGAGGTCTCGGTGGAGGTGCCGGAGGAACCCGAGGAGGACGAGCCATTGCTGTCCTGGTGGGTGATCGTCGCCATCATCGTCGTGGTGGTCATCGTCCTGGCCGTCGTGTTCATGAGATCGGGCGGGAAGAAGGGCGGCCCCGAGCAGATGGCGCCCATGGACAAGGAGCCCGCGCCCGATGCGACGCCACCCCCGTTGATGGCGAAGGACGCGGGCCGCTAGGCGGTGCCATCGCCAGCCCCACCGGGGGCACGAGCGCAGGGCCGAAAGTACGGACAGGTCCGTACCAAGCTTCATTAGTCCCGATTGGGATTCATCCGCTGGTCCATGACCCCAGAATCTGAGCCTAGGGATGCGGGCGAGGAGAGGGAGCTCGGTCCCGCCGACGAGACACCCGGGGAGCCAGGGGAGCACCGGCGAGAGACGGGGGAACGGCACCGCCTGGAGGACCTGGAGCACGAGGTGGCCGAGGTACTGCACCGGGTCACGCGCATCAAGTGGGTCCGCGTTCAACGGCCCCGCAGGCTCCACCAGTTCATCTATGACCGGCGCGGTTTCTTCCTGTGCGTGCTGGCAGGGGTGGTCACGTACATGGTCACCCACGAGCAGCCGGTGGAGATCCGGCAGGTCTCGGCGGTCTTCGTGTTCACCGCCGGCTGCTGGCTCCTGGAGGTCTTCCCCCTCTCCATCACCGGCCTGATGGTCCCGGTGCTGCTCTCCTTCACGGGCGTCTTCACCGTGGCCGAGGCCTTCGCCCCCTTCGCCCACCCGGTGATATTCCTCTTCATAGGCGGCCTGGTGCTGGGCGAGGCCATGAGGCACCACGGCCTGGACCGGCGCATCGCGTACTTGATACTCTCCTGGTCGAGGGGGAACATCAACCGCCTGGTGCTCCTGGTGATGGCAGGGGTGGCGTTCATGAGCATGTGGATGTCCAACACCGTCGCCATCGCCGTGCTGCTCCCCGTGGTGCTCTCCATCCTGGGGACCCTGCCCGAGAGCCTGGTCCACGTCCGGCGGAAGATCCTCATCGGCATCACTATAGCGACCACTCTGGGCGGCATGATGCTCCTCACGGGCTCCACCCCCAACCTGATCACCGCGGCGGCCCTGGAGACGGCGAGGCCCTTCGGCTTCAACCAGTGGGCGTACTACGGCCTTCCGGTGGGATTGCTCTGCCTGTTCGTGACCTACATCATCCTGACCAGGAGGTACCCCTCTCCGGACATCACCCTGGACATGCGGGAGGTGGAGGAGCAGCGGAGGGAGGCCGGACCGTTGGGGCTCAAGCAGCGGGCCGTGCTGTACGTCTTCGTGTTCACCATCTTCCTCTGGTTCTTCGGGGGTACGGTGGAGGCCTGGCTGGGGCTCCCCCCGTCCATCTCCTCGGCGGCGCTGGTGTCCATCCTCGCGGTGCTCATCATGTTCGGCCTGGGCCTGCTGGAGATGCCGAACGTGCACAACATCCAGTGGGAGATCATCTTCCTCCTGGGCGGCGGCCTGGCGCTGGGCAGCGCGATGATGGCGTCTGGCACGGCAGCGTGGATCGGCGGGTCCATCGCCGGCCTGGCGGCCCACGTGCCTTCCGTTGTCATCGTGCTGCTGTTCGTAGTGCTGACCATCGTGCTCACCAACTTCATCTCCAACACCGCCACCGCCGCGGTGCTGGTCCCCATCGCCCTGTCGACGGCGGAGCAGATGGGTATTGACCCCACCGGGCTCGTGATGGCGGTGGGTCTCTCGGCCTCCATCGCCTTCATCACCCCTGTTGGCACGCCCTCCACGGCCATGATCTACGCCACCGGGTTGTTGCCCCGGAGATACCTGATCAACAACGGCGTCCTGGTGGCCCTTGCGTGCGCGCTCATCATCCTGGCGGTGGTGATCGCCCTGCCTATACCGTGACGGACGGCAGCTCCATCGATGTGTCCTCGCCGTTGAGGCGCGCGATGTACGCCTTCGCCCATACGAAGGCGATGATGCTGCCGCCGGTGTTGCCGATGACCATGCCCCACCAGACACCGGTAAGGCCGATGCCGAGGACGGTGGAGAGGAGGTAGGCGAACATGACGACGAGGATCACCGTCCGCACGATGGTGACGGCGAGGGCGTACATGCCCTTGCCGGTCCCCTGGAACAGGGCCGAGCTGAACATGCCGAAGGCGGTGAGGGGGAAGAAGATGACGATGATCCGCAGGAACCCCTCGATATCATCCTGGATACGCTCCCCGCCCTCGCCCGTGGAGAACATCGCGGCGATCTGCGGCGCCAGCAGGAAGACCGAGGCCGCCACGAAGATCTCGATGACGAACCCGAGCCGTACGGCATAGTGGAAGGCGACGGTGAGCTTGCCGTACTCCCGGGCACCGTAGGCGGCCGCCGACACCGTTGTGACGGCCATGGCGATGCCGATCAGGGGCAGGATGCCGATCATCACCAGCCTCCATCCTGTGGTGAACACCGCTACGCCGTCGGTACCGCCCACGGACACGATGATGAGGTTGAGGAAGAGCATGCTGATGCTCATGGCCAGCTGCATCACGGTGGCGGGGAGGCCCACCTTCATTATGTCGTTGACGATGGCCCGGGAGTACGCGAAGCAGCACCTGCGCATGGTCACGTAGGTGTCCCGCTGCCAGAACATCCAGTATGCCAGGATGACCACGGAGACCGCGATGGACACCACCGAGGCCCAGGCGGCCCCGGCCACGCCCATGTCCAGGGTGTAGATGAAGATGGGGTCGAGGACCATGTTGATGATGGCGCCGATGGTCATGGCCCACATGGGACGGGTGACGTTGCCCTCGCCCCGCAGGATGGCGGTGGCCCAGTTCATGAAGAACAGCAGGGGTGCGGCGGCGAACATGATGGTGGAGTACTGGACGGTCATCTCCAGCACGTCGCCGGTGGCGCCCATGGCCTCGAACATCGGCCGCGTGAGGGGGATGAAGACCGCCACCATGACCACGGACGCGCCCATCATCATGAGGAGCGAGTGGATGGCCACGTTGTCCGAGCCGTCCTTGTCCTTGGCCCCGATGCGGCGGGACAGGGCCGCGCCGGCGCCCACGCCGATGCCGGTGGCGACGGCGATGAGGATGAAGAAGAAGGGGAAGAACAGGCCCACGGCGGCCAGGGCGTCGGCGCCCAGGCCCGAGACCCATAGGGCGTCAACCAGGTTGTAGACCGTCTGGACCGACATGGCGATTATCATCGGGATGGACAGCTTGATGATCGCCTTCTTGGGGTCGCCCAGGAGGGTGTCCACTCCCTTCGTCTTGGATGAGGTGAACTTGTCCTCTCCGCCCTCGGTATCTACTCCGGACTCGCCAGTCACTTGGGTGTGGTACGGGTACTTCCTATTTTATCGTTCGCCCTAGCTGTCAGGGGGGCGACGGGAGAGGACGAACAGGCCGATGGTGAGGGTAGTGGTGGCGATGGCGATGGCCACGATGGCCAACGCCAGTGGTGTCCACCACCCTTCTTGAGGTGTGTCCTCGTCTTGCACACCTGGCCCATCCCATTCTATCGTGAAGTCATAGCTCACCACGTCCGAGTGCTGCAGCCCGTCCCACGACCGGAACTCTATGGTGTGCACGCCCTCGGCCAGATGGTCCATCGTGACGGCCGCGTTCCAGTTGTGGGTGCCCTCGGCCTCGAACCACTCCCCGTCGTCGAGGCGCACCTCGACCAGGAGGGTCTGGTAATCGTCGAGCGCCAGGCCCACTATGGTCTTGGTGGTCCCGTTGAAGACCAGTTCCAACAGTGGTGTCAGGACCATCAGCGTCGGCTTGCCGTGGTTCCGGTCGATGATGATCTCGACACCCTGGGTCTCGTAGTACGTCCCGTACTCTGTGGTCACCGAGACCTGCAACACAAGTCGCCCGGTCTCGTACATGAACCGGTCCTTGTCCTCATCGAATACCTGCACCAGCTGGTAGAAGGTCCAGTTGCGTCCGTCGAAGGGGCCGTAGAAGTTGCCCGATAGCTCCTCGGGTTCCTTGTCCAGGGGCACGACGGTACCCCTGCTGGTCAGGTCGTATGTGGGCCAGTCGTACTGGTCACCAGGATAGGAATACAACCTGACGGATACGGATCCAATCCCGTCCCCGTCGTAGAGTATCCTACCGTGGGTCATTACGTGGGTGTCCATGCCCGTGAAGACGAGGAGGTCGGTCCGGGAATCGGGTGAATCGATGAGGATGTACGGGGTCGGAGGTGGGATGGACATGACGGCCCGGATATCGGTCGGGCCGATGACATCCCCCCAGACCGTCTTGGTCGTCTTGCCATCAGGCGTGCTGATGATGAAGTAGTAGTACCCCAGGTAGGTCACCTCTTGGGATGTGTACCGGGAGGCCGGAAGGTCGAACCCACATCGGCCATCCGCATCGGTGGTGTTGGTCCCGATCAACTCACCAGATATTATGGAGATGACCGTCACAATAAGGCCCTCGACCTCATCCCAGGCGGCACCGGGCAACGTCCCGACATGCACCGTGACCGGGTAGATGGTCTCGACGACAGCGTTGCCGATGGGGAGCACCCGGATGCCGAACTCCATGTCGAAAGTGACGTTGAACAGCTCTCCCACGGCATCGCCGTGGAGGTCGTCCAGAGGCATGTTGAAGATGCCCTCGGCACCATAGAGGTCCTCGGTGTCCAGGTCAAGGGTGGGTATGCCGTCAGCGCCGTTGTAGATGACCTTGTTCCCGATGCCGCCGGTACCGTAGTTGACGTAGATGGAGAACTCCTCCATGTCCATCTCTAGCAGGCCGGTGAACTCCACGAGGGCGTCCCCTCCGTCGCCACCGTTGCCACGAATCTCGGAGAATGAAGGGCCGCCCAGACCGCCCACGCCACCGATGGCGTTGAGGTCCACGGCCACCGATTCGATGGCAGCCTCGACGCGGAAGCGGACAAGGGCATCGCCGCCCCGCCCTCCGGTCTCTCCCTGGTCGTAACCACCGCCACCGTCCAGGCCATCGCCGCCGCGGGCGTGGGCACGGAGGTTTTCGACGATCAGGTTGACCTGACCCAGCACCTCGATGGATGCGGGACCACCGTCACCGCCCGGCCGGGGTATGCCGAAGTCACCGACACCACCATCGTGCCGACCGTAATCGCCACCGTATCCACCCTCGCCTGCGATCGCCTGCAGGTCACACCTGGCGATGTCCATGTCGAGCTTCGATGTTATCTCGAGGATAGCGTCGCCACCGTTGGCTCCCTCGCCACCATCGCCGGCGTTACCGTCTATGGCGGTTCCACCGTTGGCCCCGGACCCCCCGTCACCCGAGATGGTGACGATCGCACAAGTGTCCATCTCGAGAGTGTTCGTGCTCTCGATCGACACGGTGGCGTTGCCTCCGCTGGCACCGTCACCGCCGTCTGCGGCGTTCCCAGAGGGGTTGTTGGAACCCCGGGCCCCGATGCCGCCATCGCCGGCTGTGACCTCGATGGTCGTGTCCTCGAAAAGGACGCAGCACAGGACGAGGATGGCGTCGGCTCCCTCTCCCCCGGATCCTCCAGTCACACTGGTGAGGGCCAGACCGCCCGATCCCGACCGACCCGCACGGACGTCGATGGTGCACTCCCTCCAGATGGAGACGTTGGAGACCATCTTGCTGTCGCCGCCCCGTGACCCGTTGACCCCAGGTGATGTGAGGCCCGCATCCCCTCCGTGGTTGTGGATGGTCACCCGGGTGAACTCCGAATCCTCGCTCCCGTTGAGGACGAGGATGGCATACCGTCCGGGCTCGTCAGGACCGCTGTCGGGGGCTGTGTTCCATATTGTGACGTTCTCCGCGACCAGGTCATGCGAGTGGATCAGCATCTCTCCCGTCGTCCGGATGATGCAGTCGAGGAGGTTGACGGTGCTCTCGGGTCCCGCCACGAACCTGTCGAGCTCGAGGGAGGACCCGCCGTAGACGTGGAGCAGGGCTCCGTCCTCGACGACCAGCGTGTGCTGGCCCGCCTCCGTCCTGTTCACCCTGAGGGTCGTGTTGACGATGTGGACCGTCGCCCCTTCCTCGATGATTATGTTCCCTGGCGCCGTGATATCGGCGCTGTGTATCACGGTGCTCCCCCGGAGGACCCAGTCACCCTCCGCAGGTGGCTCGGTCCCCTCGGCCATGGCATCTCCGCAGTTCCACACCGCCATCGCGAACAGCGCACACACTGGGAAGAACACCAGGACCAGCATGGCCCCTCTGGCGTGACCCTTCTCGATCAATGAGAACCCCGTTACCACCTGGTGTCGGAGCGTTATTTAACCCTTGGCAGATAGTTGACCGCCGGTATCCTGCACTTTCACTTCCCTCCCTCGGTAGCGTATAAATACCGATGTGAGCCCTCGGAGGGTACCCCGGCCGCGAGGGGCGGACCGGAGAGAGGAAGGCGAGACACATGCCAAGACCAGTGCATTTCGAGTTCAGTGCGAACGACCCCGAGAGCCTGGCCAAGTTCTACGAGGAGGCCCTCGGCTGGAAGGTGCAGAAGTGGGAGGGCGAGATCGATTACTGGATGTTCACGACCGGCGAGGAGGGGGAACCCGGGATCGACGGGGGCCTGATGAAGCGCGATGATCAGATGCCCCCGGGCACCGTCAACACCATCGACGTGGCCGACCTGGACGAGTACCTGGACCGGTCCGTCTCCGCGGGCGGCAAGGTGGTCGTTCCCAGGATGGCCGTCACCGGCATCGGATGGATGGCCTACATCATGGACCCCGAGGGAAACGTCTTCGGGCTGATGGAGATGGACAAGGACGCCAAGTGACCTCGGTGGACCCTTGCCCTTATCTGTCTGCGTTCTATTATCTTGGACGTGGTCCCAACATGAAGGGCAAGGTCGTGCTGCTCACCGGCGCCAACTCGGGCATAGGCTACGAAACCACCAAGGGCCTTGCTGCCCTGGGCGCCCACGTAGTCATGGTATGTCGCAACGAGGAGAAGTGCTCAGAGGCGAGGAGGTCCATCGCGATGGCGGTGGAGGGGGCCTCCCTCGAGACGATGCTGTGCGACCTTGCGTCCCAGGCGGACATCAGGAGGTTCGCCCGGGAGTTTTCGGAGGGCCACGAGCGCCTGGACGTGCTGCTCAACAATGCTGGGGGCATACCCAACGAACGGCAGGTGACGGTGGACGGCATCGAGTGGCAGCTGGCCGTCAACCACCTGGCACCCTTCCTGCTGACCCACCTGCTCGTCGACATGCTGATCGAGAGCGCCCCCTCGCAGGTCGTGAACCTGGCCTCGGGGGTCCACGTCCGTGGTCGTGTGAACCTGGACGACCTGCAGGCCCAGCGGGGCTACCGGCCCATGCGGCAGTACGGCAACACCAAGCTGATGAACATCCTGTTCACCAGGTCCCTGGCAAGGCGCCTCGAGGGGACCGGCGTGCGCGCCAACTGCCTCTCCCCGGGCTTCGTCAACACCGGGCTCTCCCGGGACTACGGTCGGTTCATGAAGTGGATCGTGGCGAGGATCGCCCGACCCCCCGGGACCGGGGGGGAGACCCCCATCTGGGTCGTGTCCTCGCCAGACCTCGAGGGGGTGTCGGGGGCCTACTTCCGGAACAAGAGCCGGAGGGAACCCTCCAAGAGGGCTCGGGACGACGAGATGGGCGAGGCCCTTTGGCGCGCGTCCGAAGAGCTGGTGGGCCTGACCCCCGAGGAACGGTCCGCGATGCCGGGCCAGTGACCAGAGCCTTTCGGCAACGGGTATAAATGGTACGATGACGTGATATCGAGCGAAGCAGACCAGTGGGCCCTGTACTTGTTGAACCCGTCGTGCCCCGGTCTGCCCAAGGATGTTGATGATGACCGAGAGCGATGCAGAATCAGGACCGGACCGGTGCGACGACCCCGAGGGTAGCCGATACCTGGACGACTACGAGGTCGCCGAGACGCTGCCCGACCTGTTCGAGGTGGTGAAGGACCTGGTGGAGTGCGAGCTTGGCCGTCACAGGGCTGGGCTCATGCTGGGCCTCGTCGACCTGGGCATTTCCCACGAGGGCTTCGTGGGAGGCTACTTCGTGGTGGGCGGGAACGCCATCGTGTTGAACCGCCAGGCCGTGGGCGTCATCAAGGCCCGGAACCCGGAACTGGTCAAACCCTACCAGTTCTACCTGCTGCTCCACGAGTTCCTCCACGCCGTGGGCATCCTGGACGAAGCGGAGTGCCGCGGCACGGCGGCGGCGCTCTCGGCCAGGGCCTTCGGCGAGGAGCACGACGCCACCAAGATCGCCAGGGACTTCGGGGCCATCTTCCGCGACATCATCCGGCCAGTCTACGGGTTCATACCCCCCGAGGACACCTCCATCGAGTTCGTGACGGGGTTCGACCGGTCCTCCGTCAACTACATCTACTGATGTTGTAAAAAGAAAAGGGGATCCCGGGTCCCCGGACCAAGGTCCCCCTGGGGGGGGACCCGGCCCGGAAGACCCGGGAAAGGTAGGGAAGCCATACTGGGTGGTCAGCACGGCCATCCGCGTGACTTACTTCCCTTTAGCGTTCATCTACTCCGCCGGAGCGGCGCTGTCCCAGTCGCCCGGGTCGCTGCCCGTGGAGATGTGGTAATTGCCGCCGCCGGAGAAGCACTTGCCAGCGTTCACGGTGCTGTTGGACGACCAGGAGCACATGCCGAACTTCATCGACACGCTGTCGTAGCCCAGGATTCCCAGCACCGCATCGGTGTGGGCGGCCGTGTGCCCGGTGTAGCAGTACACCACGATCTGCTTGTCGGTGGGCAGCATGGCCAGGTTCTCGGGCTCCAGCAGCACGGTCGCGCCGATGTTCACCGCGGTCGGGACGTGGCCCGCCTCGTAGTGGGTGCTGCCGCGCACGCTCAGCACGAAGGGGTCGTTGGCCGTCCAGCCGTCGTACAGGTTGTTGTACAAGGCCTTGTTGGTGATGTACATCGTGGGCACGGTGCTCATGTACTCATCGACGGCGTGGCGGACTATCTCCCACTCCTCGGAGCTTCCGGTCCACTCGCCGCCGCCTGCGGGGGGGTCGCCGCCGCATCCGTTGTCGCGGGTCTCGCCGTCGGCTGGCGTGCCGGGCTCGTCGCCCGAGACCACCGGGTAGTTCTGCTGGGCGGTGCTGGCGTTGAAGCACTTGACCGCCGCCGGGGTCCACGAGCACATGCCATGGAGCAACGTTGAGGCGTTGAAGTTCAGCATGTTGAGGCCGGCCGTCACGTGGCCTGCGGTCTGACCGGTGTAGCAGACCACGACGATCATGGTGTCGTCCTGGGGCAGCAGCGCCAGGTTCTCCATGGCGAACAGCGTCCTCCAGGCCATGTTCACGGCACCGGGGATGTGGGCCGTCTCGTAGTCGGAGGCCCCCCGGATGCTCAGCACGAAGGGGTCGTTGTCGGCGTCTCCGTCGCCCAGGATGGCAGCCAGGTCGACGGCCTTGTAGTAGCGGGGGCCGTTGGACAGGTAACCGTAGGCCGCCTCGTAGATTATCTCGTCGTCGGTGGGGCCCGCGATCTCGGCGCCGTCCATGTTGCCTGCGTCGGAGCCGACGTACACCTCGTAGTTGTGGGCGTCCGTGCCGCGGTTGTAGCGACCGGGTGACACCGTGGTGTCGTCGGACCAGGAGGTCATGGCCCACTTGAGGGCGGTGGTGTTGAAGCCGTTCATGCCCAGCATCGAGGTGACCATGCTGGCGGTGTGGCCGGTGTAGCAGACAACGACTATCTGGGTGTCGTCATCGGGAAGCTTCGACAGGTTCTCCTCGGTGAAGAGGGTGGACCAGTCAGACCGGATGGCTCCGGGGATGTGGCCGACCTCGTACTGCGTGGAGCTGCGGATGCTCAGCACGTAGGGGTCGTTCGAGGCGTCGGTGTCGTTCAGCCTGTCGAACAGGGCCTGGGCCTTGACGGCTGGCGCCTTGCCTGATGCGAACCAGGCGTCGGCCGCGCCCTGGATGTCCTCGTCCTCTCCGCCACCAGCGGGTGGGGTCACCGGGTCGCCCGGGACGACGGGGTCGTCACAGCCCTCGGCTATGTCCCTGTAGATCTCGTAGGAGCCGTCGGCCCAAGCGCCGGGGTTGGGACCGGTCACGATGGGGAACTGGTGGCTGTCGGTGGGCTTGAAGTAACCACCGGCCATGTCGGTGTTGGTGGTCCAGGCGTTGAAGGCCCACTTCATCGTCACAGCGTCGTATCCAAGCGTGTTGAGGGCACCGACCACCTGGGTGGCGGTGTGACCGGAGTAGCAGTACACGACTATCTGCTTGTTCGAGGGCAGCGTGGCAAGGTTCTCCTCCTTGCACACGTCACGCCAACCGATGTTGTGGGCACCGGGCACGTGGCCCTTGGCGTAATCGTCGGCGCCACGCACGTCGAGGATGTACGGGTCGTTGCCCGAGAATCCATCGTTCAGGTTGGCGTACACCGCGGGAGCGGTGATCAACCAGGCCTTTCCGGACTGGGCGGATGCCAGGGTGGCGCCCTGGACGGTGAGGCCGGTGCCTCCACCGCCGCCGTTGCCGTCGTCATCGGTTTGTTCGTAGGCCGTCGCGAAGGCGATGGTGGCCACGAGCAAGATGACTATTATCAGAACCGCAATTGGTCCGTCTTTTTCCATAATGTTATACCTCCTTATAGTTTCAAAATGCAGTTAATTTTCCAGTTCTCTCGTTCCACTTGACGAGGTAATACCAAACGAATAATATCAGGATCATCAGAAGCACCGAGGCGGTGTAACCGATCTCGTGGGGCAGGAAGATCTGCTGTTTCATGCTCTCAGGGAGACCGGCCATGAACCCGGGCTTGATGTACTCCGCCGTGAGGGGCATCGTGATGAAGATGCCGACGAGGGCCAGCATCAACTTGACGTGACCCTCACCCGCGCGCCAGGTGGCGCCCACGGTGCAACCGCCGGCGATGAGCATGCCGAAGCCGAAGATTATACCTCCGACCAGGGCGGGTATCCAGAATCCAGATGTCACCATCGCCGTCTCGGACCCGAGGCCCAGGTACTTGATGGTCACGAAGGCAACCAGGGCCACCAGGATACCGGCCATGATGGCCACAGCGGGCTTGCTGTCGCCGCCCAGGAATGGCTCGCGCAGGGCCCGCACGATGCAGAACCTCGATCGCTGGAGGACGAAGCCAATGACCAGGCCTACCAGGATGAAGCCGATGATGAACCACTCGGTGGCAAGGTCGTACCAGAACACGAAGAGGGCCCCGACGAGTAGCACGATGACCCCCGCGATGGGTTGGAGCGAGGTCCGTTCGGTAGCGCAGGCAAGGGCGGTGTACG
>CBDUQW010000087.1:0-14341 GCA_965369625.1 uncultured Thermoplasmata archaeon
CGGAACCCTGACCGGAACCCTGGCCCTGGCCCATGCCACTGCCATCGCCACTGCCCTGGCCCTCGCCCTCACCCTCGCCGCCGTCGCCCTCACCGGAGCCGATGCCGCCAGGGGCGGTCTCGCCCTTGTTGTCGGGGATCAGCGGGTGGGGATCGGTGGAGTCCAACGGATAGTTGTCACCATCCGTGTTGGGGTTGAGGGGATTGGTACCCTCAAGGAACTCACGGTAGTTCGACCAGCCGTCATTGTCGGTGTCGAACAGATCGTCCTTGTTATTCGTAGGATCTAGCCCGTACAGGACCTCCCAACCATCCCAACAGCCCGCACCATCGGTGTCAGGGTTAAGAGGGTTGGTTCCGGCCTTGAACTCATCTAGGTTGCCCAGCTTGTCGCCATCGGGATCTGCCTTCTTGTCGGTGGGATCGTTGGGACCCCAAGCGACCGCGAGGGCAGCGGATGCGACGAGCATGAGCGCGACCAACAGTGCGAACGTTTTCATTTGTTCACCTCTTATCTTGGATTTCTATACTATTAATGGTCGATTATCCTTATATACTATTTCAGACAGGGTTCGAATGAAAAAGGCCGATCTAAAATGATAACGCGTGTCATGACACATCGTGTCACGCACGATGCTGGCTCCCCCGATATCCCGGGAACGTCGGGATTCGGTCTAGTACAGTTTTCGAACAAACGATTCCGGATATCGGGGGGACGGAAGAATCGAATAAAAAATTTTATTGGCGATATTACGAGTAAATGAGGGCAAGGGGTATTCCCTCCGATATCCTGGAGCCCCTTCGACAGGGCGGAGCCCTGCCTACCGGAGCGATCGTGAGCAGGAGGTCCCTCCTTCGTATGTACAACACCGGTATCGAAGATGCGTTCCCGTTCACATCGGCACTCCCTTCGACGGGGCGGGGGGCCCAAGCATGTACAGGGGACAGCAGCAGGGGGACGCGTGAGAACGATAGGGATGGGTCCTCGCATGGACCGCTACAGCCCTGTGGGAACGGAAGTGGAGAGAAGGATGCCCGGGGGTGGTACAGCATCCGCTGTACGGAAAATCAAATAAAATAAAAAGAAAGGGCGTAGGGGCAATGCCCCTACTGTTCGTTGAATGGATATCTACAGGTAGCCGAGGAACTCGACGAGGCCGTCATTGTCGGAGTCCGAGCCCTGGTCGCCCTGACCCTGACCCTGGCCCTGACCCTGGCCCTGACCCTGGCCGGAACCCTGGCCCTGACCCTGGCCCTGACCCTGGCCGTTGCCCTGGCCCTGGCCCTGACCGGAACCCTGACCGGAACCCTGGCCCTGGCCCATGCCACTGCCATCGCCACTGCCTTCGCCCTGGCCCTCGCCCTCTTCGCCGGAGCCCTCGCCGGAGCCGATACCGCCAGGAGCGGTCTCGCCCTTGTTGTCGGGGATCAACGGGTGGGGGTCGGTCGAGTCCAACGGATAGTTGTCGCCGTCCGTGTTGGGGTTCAGGGGGTTGGTGCCCTCCAAGAACTCACGGTAGTTGGACCAGCCGTCGTTGTCGGTGTCGAACAGGTCATCCTTGCTGTTGGTGGGGTCGAGCCCATAGAGGACCTCCCAACCATCCCAGCAGCCCGCACCATCGGTGTCGGGATTCAGGGGGTTGGTGCCCGCCTTGAACTCGTCCAGGTTGCCCAGCTTGTCGCCGTCGGGGTCGGCCTTCTTGTCGGTGGGGTCGTTGGGGCCCCATGCGACCGCGAATGCCGCGGAACCGACGAGCATAAGTGCGACCAGTATCGCGAAAGTCCTCATTTTGTCACTCCCAGATATGTTATACTGTCTCCAAAGAGCCCTGTTGGCATATATAAGCTTTCTAGTACATGTTTCGAATGGAACGGCCAGTACTGGCTTTCTATTTATACTCGCTCGGGGGGGTCCCTCGGTACACTGGCTATCTCGAAACTATGGCTCCAGGAGGTGTCCTCGGCCGATCCCGGACCGTTCGACGGTCCTGTGGTCCCCGCGGGACCACCCAGGCCCGCGCCCGAGGGGGTTTCCGGGCCCGTCCCCCTCTCCTCGAAGGGACGCAGCTCGGAGAGCCTCACGACCTCGTGGTCGAGGTCGAGGGATGCCAATCGGGCCGAGATCCCGAGGACGTGACCGTCGCCTATGACGGCGACGATGTCGGGCACCTTCTGGTTGAAGGCGGCCAGCCGCTTGGCCATGTGCTCGTCCCGCTCGTCGATGAGGACCTTCTTGAGGGCGGGGAACTTCTTCTCCAGCTCGTCCATGTAGGCCTCGGTGTTCTCCTCGAACTCCTTGAGCTCCCTCTCCACCCGCTTCTTGGACACGAAGATGCTGCCCAGGGAGGCCAGGAAGAACCAGACCCGCTCCTTGACCGTCATCTCGGCCATCATCTTGCGGAACATCATCTGGCCATCCATGTCTATGAGGGCCACGGGGATCCTCATCTCCTGGGCGACGTCCACGGCGGCCATCATCTCGTCGCCCACGGTGGTCCCGTACATCTCGGCCAGCTTCGATTCGAACTTGGCCAGCATGGCGTACGTGAAGGAGGGTGGGGTCCCGCCCTTCTCCCTGCTCTTGATGGCCCGGTACCTGATCTCGTCCAGCTCGACGCAGACCAGGCCTGGTGACGTGTCCCTGATGAACCCCTGCACCGAATCCCGGAGCTGGAAGACGTGACCGATGCCTAGCAGGGTTATCATCGGACGAATTAAGCGTGGGGGTCCTATAATAGGGTTTACCCATCGGTATCAAGTCTGGACCCAGGCGCTGTCACCAGGCGCTGTCACCAGGCGAGGGGCAGCAGCCGCTCGACGACGACGGGGTCGTCCAGGGCGTCCTCGAGGGCCTGGGCGTCCTCGATGGGACGCGCCCTGACTATCCTCGCGGCCCTCTTCTTGTTGATCCCAGGTATCGATGCCAGGATGGACATGGGGGCGGCGTTCAGGTCCAGGGGGGCGGGAACGGCCGTCACGCTCCTCGGTCCATGGGAGACCACCCGGACATCCAAGAACCTACCGAGCTCCAGGGGGGCGGTGATGCCGACGGTGAGGGGATAGGAACCCACCTGGCGGCCGAAGGTCGTGTTGCCGTCATGGACCTCCAGCCACACATCCCTCAGGAGGGAGCCGAAGGGCAGCAACCTCTCCAGCATCGGCAGGTCGATGTCCCGCCGGACCCTGTCCCGGAAGGCGCGGAAGGCCTTGTGGTTGGCCCTCGTGTCGAAGTCATTGCATACGGAAGCCACTTGCCGGATGTTGATCCTGCGCAGCAGCAGGCCCTCCTCGTGGACCTGCCTGAGGAAGGCCATGTCCATGTCGAAGGTCGCCGCCGTCTCCC
Organism: uncultured Thermoplasmata archaeon; assembly: GCA_965369625.1. Taxonomy (GTDB): domain Archaea; phylum Thermoplasmatota; class DTKX01; order DTKX01. The sequence continues at coordinate 3,343 of CBDUQW010000087.1, forward strand.
CCCAGAGGCCTGCCAGGAAGTTGACGCCGGGCAGCAGGGCGGGCAGGCCTGACTCCGTGGGGGTCCCGCCCACGTCGTTGATGAGCCTGATGGCCTCCAGGCATTGCTCGGGGGTGGAGTTGAGGTTGTTGGCCGCCGTGACGGCGGGGTCGGCGCTCTCCAGTCCCAGGGCGACCACGTTGCCGCCCGTGCAGTGGTCCACCAGGACCCGGGTCACCTCCCTCGCCTCCTCGGGGTGCTCGGCTATCACGGCCGGGTTGGCGTTGTCGACGTGGAGGACCTCCAGGTCCGGGGCCGCCCGACGGACGCCCGCGAAGAGGGCCCGGACCGCGCTGGGGTCGGGAGTGGGCGCGTCCGACCCACCCACGTCCCTCGCCTTGTACGAGTAGATGCAGGACTGGCCACCGAGACGGAGGGCTACGACGCCGGCCCCGTAGAGGGCGGCCACCTCCCTCTCGACGTCCTCGGCCGTCCTGAACGTGGGAGGCACGTCGCGAACGGTGGTGCAGAAGGAGCAACCTCCGGAGGCGTGGCGAACGCATCCCCTGTAGGTCTCCACCTCGGCGATGAGGGGTCGGGGATGGTCGGGGTGCTCGCTGACGAGGGGCGCGCCCAGGACGGGCCATCTGGACCACTCCTCGGCCGTCCGCATCCGGTTCCGGGGAGCCCTCCCCTCGGAGAGGAGGTCGAAGATGTAGGCGTCACCGTCCCGCTCCGCCACGTGGTCGAAGGCCGCCATATGGGCCTCGGTCGCGGCCTTCCCGGACGTCCATCCGTATCGGCCGACGGGACCCACCAGCACGGTGGTGCCGGGGAAGGACGAGGCCAGTTCTGCCAGCTCCCTCATCGATGCTGGCCTCCCTCGCATGTACCTTCCCGGTACTATGGCGCCGCCCACCAGCACCAGGAGGTCCCAGCCACCCTCGCCCATCAGCGACAGCCGCTGCCGGACGGTGTCCCAGTCCATGGTCCACCGGCCCTCGCCACGACGTCTCCCCCTCTCCCGTGGACCTCTCGACCGCAGCTGCTCGATCGTCAGGTACGTGGGCGGCTCCAGCCCTGCATCCTGGATGGCCCCCACCAGGTACCTGGGCAGGGGTGCGATGTAGGGGGGGACCCCCAGGACCGCGGGCTCGTCGGTGTAGCCGTCCAGGAGGAGGATGTCCATGCTGTTGAAACACAGCCTCGACATAAGAGCATTTGGTGCGTGTCAGTCCGGCCGTCCCCGAGGACCATCGCGCCTGCCCACGATGCCGCTCCGCCTCCCGAACGAAGGTTAATATAGGCCCCCGAGCATTTTCCCCGAGAGGTTGGGCCATGGCTGTCGGAAGAGTCAGGTGGAGGAATGTCAGGGAGTTCCTGGACGACCTGCCCACCACCCACTGCACGGTCAAGCCCGAGCACGAGTACTGCACCGTCTGCCTGAGGATAAACCACATCGTCGCCCACGACTGTCCACTCTATCACCAGAAGCCCAAGCGGAAGCCGAAGGCACCCCCCGTCCGCGAGGATGTCCGCGGCGAACCCATCAAGGACCACGTGTCCGCCGACGACGTGAAGGACGTCCTCAAGGGCGAGGACTTCCCCATCATCGAGTTCGGTGGACCCCGGGGCATGAAGGCCGATGAGAAGGTCCTGGACGTCGAGCCACTCGAGGTGACGCCCCTCCCGACCCCTCCGGTCAAGAAGGGCAAGAAGGCTCCCGCCAAGAAGGAGGAGCCCGAGGGGGAGGAGGAACCGGCGGAAACCAGGTCCGCAGCGGCTCCGCCTGGACCCGACCGTGACCCCGAGAAGATCGTCCAGGAGATAATGGAGGAGCTGGAGTTCCCCGACGAGGAGGACCTGGACGAGGGGGAGGAGCCCGAGGAGGAGGCCCCCGCCAAGAAGGAGGGGCCCGAGGGTGACAGGACCGGGGGTGAGGAACCTCCCGAGGAACCCGACCTGGACGCCGACGAGGGGGACCTGGACGGGGAGGCCAAGAAGGGACCCCCGCCAGTGGTCGTGGAGAAGGAGGCGGTGAAGAGACGCCGCCCCAAGCAGAGATGAGGCCTGGTCGCCTCACCTGCGCTGGACTATGGTCATCACGTCGCCGTCCGCCAGTATGTGGTCCAGCCCGACGTTCTGGCCGGGGAACTTCGCGCTCTCCCCCCAGATGATCGCGTACCGGAACTTCCGCTTGATCTCCCGGTGGATGGTATCGCACACGTCCCTCACGGTGGCGTTCCTGCGGATTATGAGGGGTTCCTCGTAGTCGGTCTCGCCGCCCCGGGGTCGCATGTAGATGCGCATGAGGTCGAGGTTGTCGAAGATCACGTCCTTGAGGACCTCGAGGTTGGTACCCTTGTCCGCGGAGATGGGCAGCACGGGGAAGCCCCGGGACGACAGGTCCGTCACCATGGGACGCCACATGTCGTCGGGGACGGCGTCGATCTTGTTCACGACCGCCATGGCCTGCACGTACCTTCGGTTCCCCTGGAGGTAGTCGAGGAGCTGGTCCTCGTCCACGTCCTGGCGGAGCACCACGTCGGCGTTCACCATGCCGTACTCCCTGACCATGGCGACGACCAGGTCGTCGTCAAGGATGGTGAGGGCAACGGTGCTCCTGACGTTGATACCTCCCCTGTTCCGGGGGGTGATGACGATGTCCGCCTCCCGCTCGTTGAGGCGCAGGCCTGCGCTGTGCAGCTCACGGACCAGCACGTCGATCTCGGGCCGGTAGACGTCCATGAGCAGCAGTATGAGATCGGCGGTCCGCACCACCGACAGCACCTCCCGGCCCCTGCCCTTGCCCTTTGAGGCGCCCTCGATGAGGCCAGGCAGGTCTAGGAGCTGGATGTTGGCACCACGGTGGTGGAGGGTGCCGGGCACGACGGTGAGGGTGGTGAAGTCGAAGTGCGCCACCTCGGACTCGGCCTCGGTGAGCTGGTTGAGGAGGGTGGACTTGCCACAGCTGGGCAGGCCCACGATGGCCACCGTGGCGTTGCCGGACTTGCTGACGCCGTAGCCTCTGCCCCCCCCCTTGGAGACGGCCCTGGCCTCGGCCTCCTTCTTCAGGCGAGCCAGCTTGGCCTTCAGCTTGCCTATGTGGTGCTGGGTGGCCTTGTTGTACTTGGTCGAGGAGATCTCCTCCTCGATCTCCGTTATCTGCTCCTCGATGGTCACGATGCACTCCTTCGCCTGATGCCTGATATGGCCTTGGCCAGAAGGGTGGATGGAAGGGGTCCCATTTAAGGGCTTTGGGAGTGCGGCGCTGCTCACAGGTGGTGGGCGATGTTGAGGAGCCAGGGCGCAATGACGGTGCTGTAGGTGACCGTCGCCATGATGCTCTTGCTGCGCTGGAAGATTATGGTGGTTCCCAGGCCCACGACGAGGACCATCATGATGTAGACGGTGGTGAAGTCCACGTCGAAGTGGTCGCGGCCGATGTTCCACAGCATCACCAGGGACAGCAGGGCGTAAAGGCCGAACATGATGCCGAACTGGGTCAGATGGTATGGCAGCCTGTGCCTCAAGAACAGGTGCGATAGCAGTCCTTGGACCTTCATGTGGAGCAGCTTGCGCATCCACAGCTCATGGCCCAGGAAGAAAATGAAGCAGAAGATGGCCACGAGGATGAACTCGAGGCCCTTGGGATAGTTCGGGCCCGTCAGGATGATCTGCCCGAACAGGATGTTGATGGCCACGATGAGCAGGGCGAAGAGCCCGGAGACGATGCCCCGCAGGTTGCCGCAGGTCTCATCGGTCCGCTCATCGTCCCGTGGCATCCAGAAGGACCATCCCCACCAGACGAGCATACCGAAGCCCAGGAGCAACGCCCCTGCCCACAGCAGTATCATGTAGAACTTGGCCGCCGGCAGGATGTCCATGAAGGGGTCGCCTGTCAGGATATTGGACAGGCCGCCCACCGCGTACGCAATCGCCACGTAGAACACGATGTCCATCATCGCGCCCACCCCCAGGAGCCTCGGCTTGACCTCCTTCGAGAACTGGGGGATGTAGGACCTGGAGGCCTTCTTCATCACCAGGACCTCGTAGACCATCAGGAAGGCGAGGATCATGACCGAGAAGGTGGCGACGTGGACCAGGGTGTTGACGGTCTCGACCTCCTCGTAGTTGAAGTCGAAGTCGACCAAGGGTGTCTTTTCCAGCCGTCGACTGAGGTAGTCTATGGTGAACTCCAGGACCCGCTGGTCCTCTGACAGGTCGTGGCCCAGGTCGGCCATCTGGAACAGCTCGGCCTTCTCCTGCATGACACCGAACTGGGACTGGGGTACCTTGTTGTCCTGGCCACCGTAGATTATGTAGACGCGGTCCTTGTCCCAGTTGTCGGCGTACGTGTGGGAGCTGACGGACCGGTTGTCCCGGTCCTCGGACCGCTTCCAATCGACGTCGCTGACGCGACGGTCGGTGTAGGGCTCGATCTCGTCCCAGTTGTCGTTGTACAGGGGCGTGATGTCGATGGGAGGTGCCCATGCTACCACGGCGCCCAGGGTGATGTTCCGCTCCAGCAGGATGTTGTTCGCCATGAGGGCAGCGGCCCCGCCGAAGCCATCGCCCACCACGCCGATGCGCTCGGGGTTCACGGCTTCGACCTCGTATGCCAGGTACTCGTAGGCCGCTATTATGTCGTAGGCCTCACCGTTGGAATAATCGTTGAATGTGGTCTGGCCCCTACTTCGTCCGTGGTCACGCATGTCCAGGGCCAGCACTACGAAGCCTTGCCTCGCCAGCTCGAAGGAGAGTCGATTGAGCTGCTCCTTGTTCCCGCCGAGGTCGTGGGTCACGATCACGGCCGAGGCATTGCCGGCGGGGATGTCGTTGGGAGTGAGGAGGAGGGCGCTCAGCTGCTCGCCCTCGTTGTTCTCCAGCTCCACCCACTTCCACTGGTAGTCGTTGTCGAGGACGGAGACCTTGATGGACATGATGAGGCAGACGACGAGCAGGACGACTACAATGAACAGGACCTTGCCTAGATTCCTGAACCTGCGTTCTCTCCTGCTGTACACCGGGACATAGTCTGCCACAGCCCTGCCTCCCGAGTCGTTTTATTGAGCTCCCAGGGGGTTATTAAGCATTGGGGCCTGATTTACAAAAACGATATGGGTGGATGGGGGAACTGGCCACCTCAGTACGCGTGCTCCTCCCAGTACCTCATGAGCTCCCAGTCGTCGACCTCCTGGGTCTTCTTGGGTTTCCGGACGGAGAGGCCCCACTCCCGCTCGAAGAGGCGCAGCACCTTGCGCTCCCTGTCGCCACCTATGAACTCGGTCAGGGTGAGGGTGTTGCCCTTCTTCGTGCCCTTGAAGGCCCCCGCCATCTCGGCCCCCACGAAGATGACGAAGCAGGAACCTATGCGGAACTTCCGGCGGATCTCCTGGGACAGCAGCTGGGCCAGCTGGTCGAAGGGGCTGAGGACGAAGCTGTACTTGAAGCTCATCCTCGGCAGGACCTCGATGTCCCGTTTGATGATCCAGTAGAGGCTCTCATCCTCCTCCACGAAGAAGCCCTTGGCCAGCTTGCCCTCCTCCTCGAGCCGCCCCAGGGTCGCCTTGATCTCGTCTATCTTGAACTCGTGCTTGGACATCATCGCCAGGCCCTCGGCCGAGACCAGGCCCACGTTGGAGATCATCCTCTCGAGGACGACGCGTCTCGCGGCCTCCTGGGACAGCTTGGGCACCGGGGTGAGCACGTACAGGTTGCTGGGGTCCCTGATGATGTAGAGGCCCTCGTACAGCGCGTTGAAGGCCGTCTCGAACCTGTCCCGGCCCAGCTCCGAGGACTCCATCAGCTCCCGCCGCGTCACCCCCTGGTGCTGGTCCATCATCTTGATGATGTGGACCATGTCATCGGTGATGGGTCGGGACTTGGCCACCTTGTAGATCAGCATGTCCCTTCGCGTCGCGTACATCAGGTGGGCCGGTATCATCAGGCCAGCGACCAGGTCCCCTGACTTCACGTGACGCTTGAGCTTGCGGAAGGCCCTCACCCGGAGGGAGGCCTCGAAGTCGGACCGGAGGCCCCCCATGACCTTGGCGGCCTCCATCACGTCCTTGAACTTGTGGGAGGGGGCGATGTGCTGCTTGTGGAACAGGTACGCGTACACGTTCTCCCTGGGAAAGCTGCGAGGCACCATGTCCCCCTTGGCCAGGAAGTCCTGCACCAGGTGGTATCCCTTCTTGATGAACCTGTTCCTCAGGCGGACGGGGAGCTCCTTGACGGGCCGGCCGAAGGCACCGCGGATACGGATCACCTCGAGGCCGAACTGACGGTAGAAGGCCATCTGGCGGTCCAGCTCGTCCAGGAGCTCCTCCAGGAGGCTCAGGTCGTCCAGCTTGATCTCCCTGATGTCCACCACGCCGGACATGCGCCACTTCTCCACCATCCCGCACAGCTTGCCGTTGCGGACGACAGGGAATATCCAGCCCTCCCCGTACTTGGTGGTGAGCTCGGCCCACATATGCTGGATGTAGGGGTCGTACAGCGACAGCACCCGGAGGGGGTCTTGTATCCTGACCTTGCCCTCGGTGCGCGCCAGCTGCTCGGCGTCGTCCCTGTGGACGTACATATCGACCGAGGTGTCTCCCACGACCAGCACCCGCTCGATGACCCCCTCCTCCTGAAGCTCGTTGACGATGGTCAGGACCTCGTTGAAGGGGAAATCGGTGAAGGACCTGACCGCCGTGAACGTCAGGGGGCCCGTGCCCCTTATGTAGCGCTCGATTATCTGCTTCTTCGCGTCCTTGACGGGATCGGTGAGGGCGAAGGGGAGGTAGAGGTTCCGCGAGGACCAGGCCTTCTTCTCGACGAACTTGCGGACGATGTAGACGTTCCGGTCCAGCTTGTCGATGGAGGGTTGGGCCTCCTCGCGCTTCAGGCCCAGGGCCTTGGCGGCTCCAGCGGCCGATATGCCCTCTGAGGACGAGATCTGGTCGAAGACCTCCAGGTCCATCTTGTCCAGCTCCTCGGTCCTGTAGGCCGAGGCAAGCAGCTGGGCGAGCTCCTTGGTGGTGAAGAACACGTGACCCCTGACGAAGCGGCCGTGGAACACCTCCCCCCGCTCCTGCAGGTCCCACCAGTCCTCAAGGCTGAAGGCCTCCAGCCTGTTGAAGATGTCGAAGGGCAGGCCCGCGGCCAGGAAGGTGCCGAAGAAGTCCTCTATCCGCTCGTAACCCCGGAAGAACTTGTCCAGGGCGAACTGGCGGGCGATGTTCTCCCGGACCACGCGACGGCCCTTGGCGAGGCCCTCGAAGGTGTTCTTGTCCACCCACAGCATGTACTGTGGCCCCTCGCCGCCGATGAAGGTGCCAGCCGCCACCTCGCCCCCGTCCTCCAGGTCGCGCAGCGTGCTCCGGACCAGCTCGATGTCCAGGTCCAGGTCGTAGGCGATGCGCGAAAGCGGGGCCGGGGGATGGTAGTCCAGGTAGGTCCGGACGTACGACGCGGTCGCCTCGTCCAGGGGGCTGTCCGAGGGGGTCCGGACCTCCCACACCTCCTCCTCCGGGCTGGCCCCGTACTCGCAGCTGGCGCTCTCCGTGAGGATCTCCGGTTCCTTGGTGGACGCCTCCTCGGCCAGGTCCTCCTCGTCCGCCAGGGCTGCCGAGGGCTCCTCCGCCATCTCCTTGAGGAACTCCTCCGACTCGAGTCCCTCGCGGTTCTCGATGAGGGAGGGCACGGTTGCCAGCCGAATGGCGTTGCGCAGCTGCAGGTCCAGCAGGGCCTCCCGGACCTCGGGTCCCATGGGGTGGCCCCTCCGCTTGAAGGTCTTGTCGGCGGCCGTGGTGACGGAGGCCGTGGTGATTCCCTCCTCCACAATGGTCAGCAGCTTGCGGTCGGCCTCGCTAAGGTCCTCGTCCCGTGGGGGGGGGTACAGCACCGAGAACATGTCCTCCTGCGCCGAGCTGACCCAGACCAGTCTGTGGCACCATAGTGAGACCACCGACTCCTCGTGCATCAGCTCCCTCAGCCAGCATTCCACGGTGATCCGCGACACCTCGGTGAAGTCCATCAGGGAGGGCTCGCCCTCGGCGTCGAAGGGAAGGGGGCCGTAACGCTCCAGGAGCTCTCGAAGGGCGGGCTTCGAGTTGAATACCAGCATCCCCCTCTTGCCCGTGTAGTATTCCTCCACCTCCTCCCTCTTGTAACGGGGGGTCGTGATGTCCACCTCGGGCATGACCTTGGCCAGCACGTCCTGGTGCAGCTCCCGCAGGAGAACGGACCTGTCCTCTATCAAGAGCAGGTCGGACATGCCCATGAGCAGGAGCTTGAAGGCGAAGGGGGACGGGCGGTCGCCGTAGGGGCGCACCACGATGGCGCGCTTCCCCTCCGCCAGCTCCGCCGTCACCTCCTCGGCGGTGGTGAGGTCCATGGCCTGGTGCAGCGACTCCTCGTAGGCCTCCTTGGTCACGGGGAAGTCCACGTCCTCTGCCAGGTCGTCGTACAGGCGGGCCGCCTGCTGGTGCTGGCGGGTGATGGGGACCTCCCTGCCCCTGTAGTTGCGGAGCACGAGGAAGGCTCGGGTGGAGCAGTGGCGGAACCGCTGGCGGAACAGCTCGCTGCCCGGTAGCGCCTCCCGCAGGTCCGCCTCCAGGGGGACCACCCTCAGCGCGTCCGCCACCTCCTGGGGGTCGACCTCGGAGTCCAGGAGGAGGGCGAAGGCGTCGTCGTCGAGGATGGTACGGACCCTGATGCCGGGGTTGGTGCGGCTGATGCGTATGGCCACCACGCGGGCCAGGATCTCGTTGACCGACCTTCCCAGGGTGGTGTGGACCAGGATGTTGGGGTCGCCCCTCACGTCGGTGTAACCCTCGACCAGGATCCGGGAGCCCGAGGGCACGGTGCCCGCCGCCGTGGCCTGGGAGCGGTAGTGGCGCATCAGGTTGAGGGCGAGATTCCTGTCCAACATGTACTCTTCGCCCAGCCACTCGACCACCTCGGACTGCACGTCCTCCTCCATCCGTTTCCCAAGTTCGTCCCGGAGGCGGGAGAGGGCCGTCGCCAGCTCCCTGCTGCGGCTCATCGCCTCCCCGGCCCACGACGGGATGGTGGGCTTGCGGCCGTGGGCGTCGCGGACGAAGACCTTCGTGCCCTTTGTCTGGATGAACTCGTAGGTCTTGCCCCCTAGGACGAACACCTCCTTCGGCCGCACCCGCTCGATGAATCGCTCCGATAGGTTGCCCAGGGGCACCCCCTTCTCGGAGAACACACGCCACGAGGACTCCTCGGGGATGGTTCCCACGTTGGTGAAGTAGATGAGGCGGGCGCCCTGCTTGGAGCCGAACCGGCCGTTCTCCCAGTCGATCCACAGCTTGGCGTACACCGACCTGTGCTTGAGCCTCGGGACCTCTCCCAGGGACTCGAGGACGTGGTCGTAGTCGTCCCGCGGGAGGTCCTTGTAGGGGTGGGCGGAGCGGACCAGGTCGTAGGCTTGCTCTATGGACCAGGGCTCCACGATGGCCAGGCCCACCAGGAACTGGGAGAGCACGTCCAGGCTCTGCATCGGGATGCGGACCAGGTCGATCTCCCCGGCGAGGGCGGAGTGGACCAGCACCGTGCACTCCTCCATCTCCATCGGGTCCAGGGCGACCACGCGGCCCTTGGTCACCTTGTAGAGGCTGTGGCCGGACCGCCCGATGCGCTGCATCAGCTTCGAGATGGACTTGGGCGAGCCTATCTGGACCACCAGGTCGATGGAGCCGATGTCTATGCCCAGCTCCAGGGAGGTGGAGGAGACGATGGCCTGGAGCTCGCCCCGCTTGAGGGAGTGCTCGACGTCCAGCCGCTTCTCCTTGCTCATGGAGCCGTGGTGGGCCGCCACGTGCTGTATCCCCAGCTCCTTGAGCTTCATGACCAGGGATTCCGTGGCCGCCCGTGTGTTCGTGAAGATGAGCGTCGTCTTGTGCTCCTTGACCAGTCCCAGGAGCATCTTGTGCATCGCGGCCTCGGCGTCCTTGTACGTGGTGTTCTCCAGGTCGTCCACGGGGATGAGCACCTTCAGGTCGATCTCCTTCTCCGGTGTGACCTGGACGATGTTCACGTCCCGCATGTCCCCGTTCTCGTAGCCCGACAGGAAGCCCGCGATCTCCTCGATGGGGGCCTGTGTGGCGGACAGGCCCACCCGAGTGAGGGGCTCCCCCACCCGGGCCTGGAGGTGCTCCATCGCCAGGGACAGGAGGACGCCCCGCTTGGACGAGCACAGGTCGTGGATCTCGTCGATTATCACCCACTCGGCGCCGACGAACTTCTCGGAGAACCGGCGGGTGGACAGCACCAGGGACAGTGACTCGGGGGTGGTGATGAAGATGTGGGGGGGCCGCTTCACCATCCGCTGGCGTTCGGTGGTGGTGGTGTCCCCGGAGCGGACGGCCACGCGGATGTCGGGGATGGACAGGCCCTCCTTCCGGGCGATCTCCCGGATCTCCTCCAGGGGGACCTCCAGGTTCTTGTGGATGTCGTTGGCGAGGGCCTTGAGGGGGGAGACGTAGACGCAGTATATCCTGTTCTCCAGCTCACCCCGCTGGTGGAGGCGGAACAGGTGGTTGATCACCGACAGGAAGGCGGTGATGGTCTTTCCGGAGCCAGTGGGCGACGATATGAGTGTGGTCTTGCGCTGGGCGATGAGGGGGATGGCGGTGGCCTGGGGTGCGGTGAGGGAGTCGAAGCGGGAGCGGAACCATCGCTCTACCACGGGGTCCATGAGCTCCATTACCTCGTCCAGGGATGCCCGCTTCTTGACGAACTTGACCGTTACCGTCCCTCCCTGGCGCCCTTCACGTTCCGCAAGTAGGCTCGGGTGGGTCGAACTGGGTGAGAATGAAGCGAACCGCAAAGGCCCTCCGGCCCGGCGTACCCTCCATTTACCCTATGCACTACTTCAACCGCCCCGATAATCCGTCCTGGATACCCCTCTTGACATTATAAGGTTTGGGGCTGAAGCGGGGGATCCTCAGCTATTACGGCCATCAAGGGTTGCGAGCCATGTCCACCTTTCATTTCGCTTGGA
>CBDUQW010000088.1:0-14022 GCA_965369625.1 uncultured Thermoplasmata archaeon
GGGACAGCGAGCCCCCAAGTTCAGTGTGACTCGATGTCATGCTAAACATATACCTGGGGATCAATATATGACAAGCACGGGGTCCCGGGATCGAGGGTCGAAGGTCGGGATACCGGCCACCCCCTCGTCCCCGTGCCTCGCGAGCACGGTCGCGGCGTACCCAACGATGTGGAGATGGGGCAGACCCTGTTGACCGCGGGGATGCGTGAACGGTTTGGCCCATGGTATATAAAATTCTAGATTACAATATGGTTATTCCTTCTGATTTTCCCGAATGTGATTGATAATTATATATACCACCCTGGTCATATGCCTTCCATGGACCCCACCACCGTGATGCTCGAGAACCTCAATCCCTGGTGGACCGAGGGCGCGGTGCCACCCGAGCTGACCCGGGTACCGAGGGACCTGGTGGGAACGCTGGGTCCCCTGATGTCGACCGAGGAGGTCCTGACCCTGGTGGGCGTGCGCCGCTCCGGGAAGTCGACGATCCTGTTCCAGCTGGTGGACAGGCTGCTCGGGGAGGGGGTGGCGCCCGGCAACATCCTCCTCATGGACTTCGAGGACCCCCGGGTGGGGGACATGACGGTCGGGGACGTGCTGAGCGCCTACCGCCAGCGCGAGGACCCCCATGGCCGCACCTACATCCTCCTGGACGAGGTCCAGGCGTCGGCCGGCTGGGAGCGGTGGGTCCGGTCGGAGTACGAGCGCAGGCGCGACGTGAAGTTCGTGGTCACGGGTTCGTCCTCCTCTATTGTCCGGGGGGAACTGGCGCGGGTGCTCACGGGCAGGACCCTCACCGTTCCCGTCCACCCCCTCTCGTTCCGCGAGTTCCTGAGGTTCCGGGAGGTGGACCTCTCGGTCCTCTCGGGGGACGCCCTCGTGGACAGGGCGCTGTACCAGCTCGACCGATACGTCGAGACGGGGGGGTTCCCCAAGAGCGTCCTCGAGGGTGAGGTCGCCGGACGGCTCCGCCTGAGGGAGTACTTCGACGCTATCCTCTACCGCGACATCGTCTTCCGGCACGGCGTCGACCCCCGGAAGGTCGAGAGGTTGGCGACCTACCTGCTCTCGAACATAGGGACCCTCCAGCGCGACAGCGCCCTGGCGTCGTCGACGGACCTGTCCGCCGAGACGGTGGCGACCTACCTGACCTACCTCGAGGACGCGATGCTCGTGGTCCGGGTCGAACCCCTCACGTTCAAGACCAAGCCCAGCACCACGCGGCCCCTTCCCAAGAGGTACTACTGCGTGGACACGGGCCTGCGGAACGCCGTCGCCAAGAGGATGTCCCCGGACACCGGTCGGCTGGTCGAGAACGTGGTGTGCATGGAGATGGTCCGCAGGGGGCTCCGGCCCCTGTACTGGAGGAACAGGGGGGAGGTGGACTTCGTCCTCGGGGGTCGCCCCGGGCGCCTCGCACCGGTCAACGTATGCTACTCCGACGATGTCCCTGCGAGGGAGTACGACGGCCTGGAGTCCTTCACTGGTCACGTACCCCCTCCCGTGGAGGAGCCCCTCCTGCTGACCAGGTCGATGGGGGGCGATGTGAACGGGGTCCGGCACGTCCCCGTGTGGCGGTGGCTCCTCGAGGGGCCCCACGCCGGGGGCAGACCTTCACCTTGAGCGTCCCTGTCCTGGCGCACCTCGTCGAGGTCGGCCTTCTTGAGAGGCACGGGGAGAAGAAGGGGACCTATTACACCCTGAGGTCCTAGGGACATTTAAGGGACATACGGACGAAGGTCCGGTACAAGTACTGTTCCATGTGCCTCGACGGTTCATCTCCCCCCGAGGAGCATCCTCCAGAGGGGGACCATCTCCACGGTGGACCCGTCCACCTCGAGATTGCTTATATATCTGTCGATCGTAATCGATAAAAACGGAGTTATTTGAAGGTTGTAATCGATAAATATGGAACGGCAGGTGACCCGACGGGATGTCGGACACGGTCGGTGCTGGCGAAGGTGGAGGAGGAGCGGGACCGGCGTTCCAGACCTGGAGCTGGCTCGCGATGATCCGGACCGCCCAGGGCCGCCACGACCCCTCGCCGTCGTCATCATCGGAGGGAGGGTCAACTGCTGCCTCGAGCTCCCCCTCACCTCCGCTGTGCGGGTCTGTTCGACCTCGGGGCGTCGGAGGACCGCTGGCCACTCATCCCCTCGGCCGGCGGGACGTGTTGGAAGGGGAACGGTCCCCCCAGACCATCCTTCCGATGTCATCGAGGTCCCAATGCAGGATCCCTTCGGATCCCATCCTTCTCAAGCACGGTCCCGTGAATCCTGACCTGGATGCCACCAGGTAACTCCTCTCCATCTTCTGTCCGACCGGTGGTAGGTCCGACTTCTCTATAAGCCGCCCGACCGTGTTCCATCCCACAGCCCGGTCGGTCCACTTCGTCTCCGCGAACATGACCTTGCCCGACCTCTTGTCCAGGGCGATGGCGTCGATCTCGTTCTCCCCCTTCCGGTCCCACCACGCCCCCACGTCCGTCCAGGGTCCGTGCCTCTGCAGCACGTCCCTCACGACCTCCTCGAAGGTCCTGGAGACATGCTCCGAGAAGGTCTCCCTCACGGTACTCATCACCTCCCTCGACCGACCCATGTCCACCAGATGCTTGTTGGGAAAGACGTACCTGAACCAGAACCGGTAGTAGTTGTCCGTGAGCCTGTACCTACGGAGCCGCGTCCTGTCCTCGAGGAGCGGCAGGTCGTCGGTTATCATCCGCAGCTCCTTGAGGGACGAGAGGTACTTCGAGAGGAGGGTCTTGTCCATGGCGGTCGCGTCGGCGATCTCCCCGTACCTCCGTTTCCCCGAGGCTATCGCGCGCAGGATCGAGAAGTACCGCCGGGGCTCTCGGAACTCCTCCAGGAGCAGGAACTCGGCCTCCTCGAAGAGGAACGCATCCTTCCGGAGGTAGTTCTCCTCGATGTTCTCGAGGACCCCCCTCGACCCGGAGAACTGCTCGAGGTAGAGTGGGATACCATCGAGGACCGAGTAGGTCTCGATGATGCCCTGGGTCGTGTATGATGGAAAGAACCCCCTGAGCTCCTCCCAGGGGAACTTGTCCACCCGCAGTTGCATGCTCCTCCTGCCGTAGAGGGGGGCCCCGTGGGCCAGCACCTTACGTTCCATCATGCTCATGGACGAACCGATGAGCACCAGGAACACCTGGCTCCCGGACAGGAGCGTGTCCCAGATCTTCTGGAACTCCTCGTTCGCACCCTCCTCGATCAGGTAAGGGTACTCGTCGATGACCACGAGCCTCATGTCCCCCAGTGCGGGCAGGAGCTCCCTGAACATATCGTGCCAGGACTCGAACCTGGCCCTCTCGAACAACGGGTTCTCCAGGGTCTCAGCTGCCACCCTCTGGAACTCGACGAGGTTCTCCTTGTACCCCCGCCGGTCGGCATGGAAGAAGATGGCTTTCTTGTTCTTCAGGAAATGGAGGAGCAGCTCGGTCTTGCCCACCCGCCTGCGACCGTAGACTATCGCCAGACCTGCTTTTTCCTTTTTGAACTCCCTTTCCAGTGCATCCAGTTCATATCGCCGGTCGACGAATTGTTGAACCATGATTATCATAATCGTAATTCAACTATTTGTAGGTCCCTGTCTTGATATCGATGGGAGGTGATAGGGCGCTATCATCTGGCCCACCCTCAAGCCGTGGTAGGACCGCTCTCGATCAAGCCCTTGACCATACCTCGCCCCTCACGTCTCCTTCGGCTGACACTTCCACACGGCGATGACCAGGCCCACCGTCAGCACGACGAACCCCGCGGCGAGGAGGATGTTGTTCGGCATGCCCCCGGACCTCACCAGGTACACCTCCGCCCTGTCGCCCTCGGTCCAGATCGGGTTCCCCGCATCGACGCAGTAGTAGACCCCTTCCGGCGCATCGGTCCACGACCAGGGCTCCCAGCTGTGCTCGAGGAGGCACTCGACGTGGTCGAACTCCCTCGTCGTGCCCTCGCCGGGGAACATGGAATACCGCACGTCGTCGGGCGGGTCCAGGGAGGCGTACGCGTCGAACCCCCCATCCTCGAAGCCCATGTAGTAGTCCTCGACCCAGACGGACCACAGGTAGTGGCCAGGGTCGTGGGGTCCCATCTCCACGTAGCCGTTGTGGAAGGAGAGGGTCTGGTGCTCCACCACCACATCCCTGCCGTCGACGACCGCCACGAGGATGATGGTGAGGCCCACCACGACCAGCGCGATGGCGACCCTTCTCCAGTCCATGGAACTCACCCCTCTCGCGCGACCCTCTCGACCAGGCCCTTGACCCTGGCGACCTCGTCACGATTCCCCTTCTTTTCGGGTCCCAGGTACAGGATAGTACCATTATCCTTACCGAGCAGATGAATGTTAAGGTCCCCATAATCCAGGTTGAAGACCTGATCCCACTTTTCCTCGAGGAACGACCCCCTTTCCTCCTGGTCGGAAATCGCCAAGGTGTACGGGATTACAGCCTCGGTCAGGACCTTGTTGATATCCGGGACGACGAGGTGAGGTGGTCTATTGATCTTGAGCCGGGGAGAATGCCAGACGCCTCTACTCTTCAGTCTATCAATGATGTAGGTTGCGGGGAATAACAGGATGGGAACGACGAGGAGGATGATAAAGATGGGATCCTGACTGATGGTCATGATACCCATGAGAGCCACCGCCGAGAACATCGATACGATGAAGACCATCATGATGGTCGATTGCTTGCCAGTCGGTCTTATCCAATCCATCCGCGACAACCCCAACCCCTGTATCGCCACTATCACAGCGCAGGGGACCTCGTGCGAGGTCCCCGAGCATCCTCACTTGTCCCGTACCCCACAAGGGGGATTCCGATGCACGTGCGCCACAAGACGAATTATGGGACCGATATCCGACTCCCCTGGCTCCACTTGTCACGTACGCGACAAGCGACGTTTTCAAGCGAATGATCTCATACGAGCTCGGACAGGATGCCCTCGATGCTCAACCTGAAGCCTGGAAAATCCGCCCTAATGGTGGTCCAGATGATCTCATGGCTAACACCGAAGTAGGCATGGATGATCTTGTCACGCATCCCGGCCACCACCCGCCATGGGACATCTGGGTGTCCGTCCTTCAGGTCCTCGGGAAGGTTCTTCACAGCCTCGCCTATGATCCCCAGGTTCCGGACGCACGCAGCGAAGGTCCTCTTGTCCTCCTTGAACTCATCCAAGGTCATGCCCTCCACGAAGGATTCAATGTCGTCCATCGCCTCGATGATGTCCCGCAGGTACATCACGGTGCCGCGACCTTCAGGCATACACGGCACTCTCCAGGATGTCATCCCTCATGATGGGCCTCAGGGCATCAGGGGTCACCAGGTCGACCTTCGCGCCGAGAAGGTCTGTCAGATAGAACTCCAGACCCATGAAATCGAAGAAGCCGACAGGCTCCGAGAACTCCACCAGCATGTCGATGTCGCTGTCCTTCCTCTGTTCTCCCTTCGCATATGAACCGAACAGGGCAAGGGTGTGCACCTTGTATTCCTTCCTTAGGTTCGGAAGCTCCTCCTTGAGTAATGCTAGGATATCTTCCTTGGTCCTCATGGTGGTGGCCTCTTTGCTGTCCTCGATTGTTCATACCCAGCAGGGTATATAAGCATAAGGTAGGGGGGTCAGCGGACATCAGGGGGTCTTCGTATCGTCACATCATCGCGGCCGGTCCCCCTATCGACCCTGTCCCGCGCAGGGGACCGCGTGTGCGGTCCCCGAGCATCGTCAGAACAGGACCTTCCCCGTCATCTCGGCGGGTACCTTGAGCCCCAGCATGGTCGGCGCCACGTCCTGGATGGCGGGCTTGCCCCCGGGCCCACATCAATCATTTTCCGGACCCATACTATCTATAATAGCCACCAGCTTCTCCTCAAGTGAAGGCAGCCTTACGGTGACGACGTCCCACACTATCTCCCAGTCCACCTCGAAGTAGTGGTGGATGAGCCTGTCCCGGAGCCCGGCGATCTTCTTCCACTCGATCTCAGGTTGTTCTCCCCTGAGATCCTCGGACAGGTTCTTCACGGCCTCCCCGATGACCTCCAGGCTCCTCAGGAATGCCCTCTGCATCACGGGGTCTGCTTTGAGTCCCTCCGGGTCCAGGTCTCGGGAACAACTGCGGAGGAACCGGATCTAATCAATGATATGCATGAAGAACACGCGGTCCCTACTCACACCACACCACCTCTCGTCTCACGGTGGCCTCGATGTAGGGACTGAGCGCGTTGGTGGTGACCAGGTCCACGTCCCTCTCGAAGAGTTCCTCCAGGTAGAACACCAGGTCCATGAAGTTGTCGAAGGTGGGTTCGTCGAACTCCACCAATACATCAACATCGCTATCGTCGCCATCCTCACCCCTGGCGTGGGAGCCGAAAACGCCTATCCTGTGCACCCCGAAGGCATCCACGTCCTCACGGTGCCTCCTTAGGGTCTCAATCGCATCCATTTCACATTCGCCGTGTGTTATCAATGTAGCTCTGGGTATTTAATGTTGGAGGGAGGGGAGGGGTGAATGTACCCATCATGGCGCAGGGGACCTCGTGCGAGGTCCCCGAGCATACATCTCCTGCTCAGAACAGGACCTTCCCCGTCATCTCGGCGGGCACCTTGAGCCCCAGCATCGCCAGCATGGTCGGCGCCACGTCCTGGATGGCGGGCTTGCCCTCGGGCCCGGACCCGGGCATGCCCAGCTGCCGCCCCCTCACGTAGAGGTGGGCGTCCTCGTAGGTGTGCATGCCGCACAGGGCCGTCCTCCCCGTCATCGTCTCCTTGTTGACGGCGCCCTTGAAGTCGTAGCCCCACTTGGGCTCGAGGACGATGTCGGGGCCGTTCCCTACGTGGGGGCCGGAGTAGATGTCGTCCCGGCGGTGGACGGCGGCGACCATCTTCTCGCCCGTCTCGGGGTCCACCAGCTTCTCGACGAGGAGGTCCGCCACCTCGTCGGCCACCCGCGCCCTGGCCTCGGGCTCGACGGTCCCCATGGGGTACCTGCCCTTGACGTTCACGTAGATGCGGGCGGGGTCCATGACGAAGGCCCGGCTCCCCTCGTCGATGTCCATGATGGACTTGGGGGGCCAGGACTTGAATTTTAGGAGGCCCTCCTCGTAGAGGACCCTGTTGGGGTAGACCTCGAACTTGAGGGGG
Organism: uncultured Thermoplasmata archaeon; assembly: GCA_965369625.1. Classification (GTDB taxonomy): domain Archaea; phylum Thermoplasmatota; class DTKX01; order DTKX01. Next base: position 7,158 of record CBDUQW010000088.1, read on the forward strand.
CAGAACCCGTGGTCGGACAGGATCATCAGTTCATCCTCCCCGGTGATGCGCATCTCGATGTCGCCTATCAGCTGGTCGACCCGTCCGAAGAACTCCCGGAACCTGCTCACCCAGGGCTCCTCGCCCTTCTCGAACTGGTCTATCATGAAGTGCATCATCCGGTCGGTCTCCATGAAGTGGAACATGAGGACGTCCCACTCCTCTCTGTCGATGAAGTGGAGCATGGTGTCCCGCCGGCGGTCGAAGACCACGTTGAGCTCGGCCCAGAACTTGTGAAGGTCGTCGCGGGCCAGCCAGGCGTCGGTGTCCAGGCGGTAGTCGATCCTCTTCAGGAGCTCGAGGTACTCGGGCGGGTGCACCGCCTTCTCCAGTTTGGGGCTGAGGAAGCAGCCCACCATGACGCCGTTGATGGGCCGGGTGGGGTACGAGATGGGAACGCCCATCGTCACGGAGCGCTTGCCCATCTCCGACAGGAACTCCCAGATGAGCTTGGACCTGATGCGGGTGGAGTCGGGGATGTCCAGCTTGTAGGTGTTCGGGAACAGGTCGGTGAAGCCGAAGATGTTGGTGCCGCCCGGGTCCTTGCCACACATGAAACTGGTCCAGGCCACCGATGAGACGGTGGGCTGGGTGGAGTACATCCTGGTGAAGGTGCCGTTGCCCGTGAGCCTGGCGTAGTTGGGCATCACGCCCTCCTCCATCAGCCTGCGCAGCAGGCTGTACGGGGTGCCGTCTATGGCCAGGACCACCATGCGGTGGCTCCTCTTCCTCTTGCCGAAAAGTGGCATACCAGCTCACGCCCTTTCTCACGTGGTATCGTTCACGCGTATTTCAATGTCTCCCCGAGCTTGTTCGCCCACTTCCTGCACCCCTCGGGGTCGCGGAAGTCCATCTCGGGCTTCTTGGGGTAGGCCCCGCCGAAGGCCGCGCATCCCACGGGCTTGATGTACCCGTACTTGTCGCGGATCTTCCTCTCGTACTTGGCGGTGGCCTTCTCGGGGTCCTCCCCCGCCTCTCCCGAGGCGAGGAATATTGCCACGTTCTTGTCCGCCAGGCGCTTGTCCTTGAACAGCTTCTTGACCCTGCCGTAGAGCCGTCCTATACGGATGCCGCTGCCGATGATGATGTTGTCGTACATCGTCAGCTCGGGCGCCTTGGACTGCAGGAGGTCAACGATGTCCACCTGGTGGCCGAACTCGCCGGTGAGCACGCCCCCGATGATGCTGGCGTACTCGGCGGTGACGCCTGTCTTGGTCTGGTACACGATGAGCGTCCTTTGCACCATGGTCTTCCACCTAGCCGGTCGATTCCCCTTCTCCTATTTCAATGGGCGGGGAAGTGCCAAGGTCCTCAACCCTTGCCAAGGCTATGCCTGTAAAGTCCCACGGCCCTGCGGCTCGTCCACCAGCGCCCGCCCCGCTTGACGGCGGGCAGCATCCCCTGGCTCGCCCGGAGGGCCAGGTACTTGGCGGAGTAGGGTCCGTCCCCTGCGAGTCCGTTGACCCGCATCAGCTCGTCCTCGTCGGTGCCGACGTCGTCCAGCAGGAGCAGGAGGGACCTGCCCATGAGGACCCCAATCACGGCCACGAGGGGGACGAGGTTCCCCGAGTGGCCCTCGCGGAGCGCCGCATCGTACCGCTCCTGGTCCCCCGGCATCACGTGCACCGGCGGCCAGCTGTGCCGGAGCAGGTGCAGGCCCAGCAGCAGCCTCGCCACCCTGCCGTTGCCCTCGGTGAAGGGATGGATGCTCAGGATGCGGGCGTGCATCCAGGCGGCGGTCTCGAAGGGATCGAAACCCGCCAGCTCCCGTTCTGCCAGCTCCTCCTCCCACTCCCTCAGCATCGGTACCAGCCAGTCGGGGTGGCCCCGGCGGCGCACCGCCTGCTTCCGGAGCCTGCCCGCGTCCTCGGTGAGCCTCCAGAAGACGAGGGCGTGGAGCTCCAGGGCGGTGGCGGCGGTGATGGGCTCCTCCGTCCTGCCGGGAAGCCCCCGCCACACCTCGGCATGGCTGACCGTCTCGAGCACGTCCCGGACGGGTCGACCCCCTGGTGTCCGGTCCCCGAGGAGGACGGTCTCCACGTCCTGGAGGGAGAGGCTGTTGCCCGAAAGGGCGTTGGAGCCCCAGGTGTTCAGCGCCCCCGTCTGGCGCAGCACCGGGTCCGGCAGCGCCGACAGGGGACAGCTGTCGAGGAGCTGCGCGCGCAGCCCCTCAAGTATGGATTTACGCATCGATTGATGATAATCGCATATCTGATATATAATGATGTATGGAAAACCGATGATGATAATCAGATTTCCATACAGATGTGGTGGAATCCGAAACCTTCTCGTAAACCAGGACCGGAACCAGTCTCGGGGTCGGATCGTTGCTAGAAGCCACAACCAATATTCAATATTGTTAATTATAAACTGGCTCGATTGATATTGTCGGAATCTACAACCGAATCGTTTCAGAATCTACAACCAGGTTCACAGGGGATCTACAACCGTATCATATCATGATCCGCAACCAGGCGGAGTTCGCAATAATGTGTATCACGCAAGGACGAAGTGGGTCGCCCTGCCCTTCCCCTGCATGCGGAGGACATCCATCTCGACCAGCTTCTTGAGCTCCTTCAGGGCCGCCTGTATCGTGATCCCGGATCTCTGGGCGACCTCCTTGGTGGTGATCATGCCGTTGTCGATGACGTGCTGGACGATCTCCATCTGTCTTCGGGTGAGGGCGATCTGACCCTTCCTCTTCGCCAGCTTTCGATCTATAGACAGCTTGAGCACCTTGGTCTTGACCTCCAATATCGCGACCAGGACGCCCTGGGTGAAGTAATCCAGCCACCCCGTCAGGTCGAGGGTGTCCTGGTCGACCTCGTTCAGCGCCCTGTAGTACGAGGGTCGGTCGCCGTCGTAGTAGTCGTCCAAGGCGAAGAACCGCTTGATGTCGAACTCCCTCATCACGAGCACGAGGGTGGCCAGGGCCCTGGCGGTCCTCCCGTTGCCGTCCACGAAGGGGTGTATCCTCACGAACTCGTAGTGAACGATGCCGGCCACGAGAACGGGGTTCATCGCTGCTGCAGCATCCGACGCCATCCATCCGACGAGGTCCGCCATCAGGCCCTTCACATCGCCGGGTGGAGGTGGCATGAATATGACCTCCCCGGTCACGCTGCTGCCCACGTAGACGCGGACCATCCTGTACATGCCCACGTTCCGGGGGTCGTCGAGGACCTCCTTCGACACGTCGGCGTGGAGCCTGAGCACAGTCTCCTCCGTGATGGCACCCTCCACGAGATAGTCCTCGATGCCATCCAGTACCTCAAGGTAGTTGAGGACCTCCTGCTTGGCTCGCCTCGTGGCCATGACCTCCCGTCCCTTGGCCAGTTCCGAGACCTCATCCAGGGATAGAGGGTTGCCCTCTATCGATGTGGAGGCGTGGGCCGATCTGAGGAGCGCATCTTTTCGCAGGGACACCTCCCACCTGGGGACCATGTAGGCGTTGACGACGGCGTCCCTCGCCGATGTGATCTCGACCAGGCGGTTGACGGTCGCATCGGTGTATGTGAAGTTGGGTTCGAACATGGCATTGTCTTCTTGGTTTATTCAATCATTCGGGTTCTGCACGCACGGATATCATGAACACTTCTGGGTATTTAAAGTAAAGTGATGGGGGGATGGGTGAATGTCGGGATATTGGGTCCTATCACTCCTTCTTCTTGTGGTACCACTCCCGCTTGCCCTCGATGAAGGCCTCATCGCCCCCCTTCCGGATTCTCCGGAGGTTCCTCACGTGGGCATCGCCGTGGGTGGCCTCCAGGAAGGTGAGCTTGTTGCAGGTCTCGAACTCCCCGCACTCCCAGCAGCCGCGGAGGTCCTTTCTCTCGATGCACTTCTTGGCGGCGCACCAGGGGTTGCCCCCGCCCGCCCGGCAGCCCAGCTTGCAGCGGAACTTGACCATGGCGCCCAGCACCTTGTAGGCCTCGGGGTAGTGCTGGTAGTCCTTGAATATACCGACCTTGGCCATCTCCTTGGCGAAGACATCGAACTTGGCCGTGCGTAGCTCCTTCCTCAGGTCCCGGGCCAGGTCCGCGATGCGTCCCTGGTGGGCGAAGCAGTCACCGCAGTACAGGCCGCAGGGTGCTATCTCGTCAACGCTGTCCTCCATCACCGACCACCTGGGGGAACAAGGTATCCATGATTGATATCATCGATGGGGGGACGTAGGCGAAAGTGCCCCGCTAGAAGGACTCCTCGATCCACCTGCGAAGGAGGACCAACCTTGGGTTGTCCTTCAGGTCCTCTACCAACAACCGATATGAATCTAGGCGTTTATTGATGACCTTCTTGAGCTTGTAGGGCTGGTCGGGAAGATGATACCTGGCATCCCTCACATCGATGTGCGATTGTCTCGCTGCCGTGAGTATCCAATCCTCCAGCTTTGGACAGATCAGTATTATCCTTCTTCCCTTCCATTCGAGAAGGGCCAGGTCCATTTCCCTCCGGACCTCTGTGAAGTTCCTTAGCAGTTCTGATGGCTCAGAAGCGGGGTCCTCGTCCTCTATGCCAAGGACGTCGTCGTTTATTACGACCCTCCGTGTGACCTCGGGTTTGGGACCTTCGTGGATGATGTCCTTGTAGCCCAAGACATCGATGAGCACCTCGTCGGGGTTGCATTCTACGCATACCTTCACGACCCGACCCCCTTGTTCACAACGAAAGAAGACGGTCGAGGTTGAAGAATGGGTCGATATCCAACATGTGGGAGATACCCTCGGTACTCAGCTTCCTCACCCGCGTCTCGTATTCCTCGAAGTAGGTGACGATGACCGAGATCTCGTCAGCTGGTGTCTTGCTGACCACGGACTTCAAGAAGTACGGGTTGTGGGTGGAGATGAAGAACTGGTTGTTCTTATCGTCAAGGCCGATGAGCTCAGCCAACTCCTTTGTATAGACGGGGAACGACTTCGATTCGGGCTCTTCGAATACCAGCGTAGCATTCTGGCTGGTCTCAAGCATGGCTGTGTAGAATATCATCCGTTTGAATGTATCGGAGATGGTGATGTAAGGGTAATTGTAGAAGACATTGTTGATATGTTTGACCGCTTCTATGGACCTATCCTTGGTCCTCATTCCCAAGTGAAGTCCGAGGCTCAGGAACATGGACGAGATCAGTTCCTTAAGCTCCTCGTTGGCCATTACCACAGCGAAGAGATTACTCCCGAACGGTGGCTCCAAATAGGTCGCCCGCTTGCTCTGGAACCGGTCCATGTGGAGGTATCTATAGAATCTGATGAACTCGTAATCGGTGCCGGGCGAGCCCCCAATATCAACGAGGTCGTAGTCGATCTTCAATGCCTGTTTGCTACCATCCAATATGTAGAAGAGGTCGTCCTTGAACGAGACCCTTACCTCCCCGGTCCTGTTGGCCCCCTCGTCATCTCTATATTCTATATCGATCTCGATGGGGTTTTGGAGGATCTCATCGTAGAACAGGTTTCCAGGTGTTTCCATCCTGACGAAGTCCCGGACGTTCCGATAGGAGAGACCGGATAGGATACCCATGGTCTCGAGGATGTTCGACTTGCCAGCGTTGGGCTTCCCGATGAGAACGTTGACTCTCGTGCAATCCAGTTCGAGCTCCTTCACCGACTTGAAGTTCTTCACATGGAGCTTGGTTATCATCGAGAACCTCCGTTGGTAAGCACGTCCTTCCTATGATTTCATGATTTCGATGTATCATCGGCCGGGAAGGCAGGGTGCTGTTGCCTCAGTCGCCCCCGGGCTTCACCCCGGTCCTCTCGGTCATCAGCACCACGGTCCGCTCCTCGGCCCGGGTGCGGTGGAGCACGCCTCGGGGCACGGTGTAGGCCTGCCAGGGGGTGAGGGTCAGCGTCTCGCCCTCCAGGTCCAGGAGGAGCTCGCCCTCGAGGACGAAGAACAGCTCGTCCTCCTCGTCGTGCCTGTGCCAGTGGAACTCGCCCTCGAAGAGGCCCAGGCGCACGATGGCGTCGTTGACCTCGGTAAGGTCCACGTTCACCCACTTCTCGGTCAGGTTGTCCAGGATGTCGAGGACGTCTATCACCTGGGACTGTCCCTTGCCTTCCATCTGGTCCCTCCTTTTCCATTATAGGCCTCTCGAGAGCTCGTCGACCAGGCCCTGCCTGACATCCTCGCCCTCGAACCTCGCCTCGTAGACCGGTTCGAACCGCTCCCACACCGGGCTGTCGTGGTCCTCCTCCCTGGCCCATCCACAGACGGGACAGGCGGGGAGGGCGCACGCCATCAGCGCGCACACCTCTCCTGCGGTCTTCGCGTCGAGCACCTCCCGTGCACCACACACGGGGCATACCACCGGAAATCCTACCATGCAATCCCCCTCCCAGGTTCCTGCTCTTGGCTCCCCCGCCGGGAATTGGTCCTCCTACGGCCCGAAACTCCCCTTCACCTCCACCGATGACAGTGGATCTGTTCGACCTTCGGGCGGTAGAGTGTGGCCTCCCGGCGCGGAGGCTGTTCGATAAGGCTGGCGCATCGACCCCTTCCGGGTACGGCGGGCGGACTGTCCCGAGGAGCTCCCCTTCACATCCGCCGGGGCGGATCGGTTCGACCTCCTGCGGAGAAGGTCCACCGGTAGGTACCGGCCCTTGGCCGGTCCCCCCTTGCCGATACAAGGGGGCCTGGCCGGAGATAAACCTTGCCATTGGGGTCTCCATGGCGATCGGCTCGGGGCGGCGGTCCGGGGTGCGCCGTGGCCGGTCCTTTGGGGCCGGGTAAAGGAAGATGGATGGCGCGGGCTGCTGCCTCGAGCTCCCCCTCACCTCCGCTGCGCGGATCGGTTCGACCTCGGGGCTCTGGACTGTACAGTACCAGGGGG
>CBDUQW010000089.1:0-13585 GCA_965369625.1 uncultured Thermoplasmata archaeon
CTGACGAGAAACTATCCCGGTATTATGTAACATAACTCGCTTGTCACGACACTAGATCACGAGAACCCATTGGGAAAGGATGGAGGTCCACATCCTTGCTGGCACGACCCATTTCGAACAGGTAGAGCATCGCAACACGTCCCAGGACCATGATATTGATTTCCAAGGGTCGGAGCGCAATGGCCACACCCTCTACGGCCATTCTCTGCTCGTCGGATGAGAAGATGGATAGATCATCGGCCATTTCCCTTACCCCCTCTTACCTCGAACTGTCTCAAGGCCTCGGCGTATCTAGCCCGCATCTGGTCGAAATGAGGAGGAACGAGGACGCTCAGTTCCTTGTCCAACACATCCTTCCGGGGCGAGAGCCCGTACGCGTTCAGTCTCCTTGCCATCGTTTCATCGATCCCCTCCTTCCCCTCCAGCAATCTCCTGGCGGCGGCGATCTCCCTGGGCAGCCCGATGGCTCCCAGAACGAGGGCGGTCCAGTACCAGTCCAGTTCAAGGACCTCGAAAGCGGGCGAGCCGTCGTCCCACTCGAATGTAACATTGGACGTGTGGCGGGAGAGGTCCTCGGCATCCACCATCAGTCCGAACACATCCACCTTCGAGAACTTGGGGAAATCCTCCTGGGTCACGGCAATGATCGGCCTGCTCGGCAGGTAATCCGCTTGCGAGGCGGTCGTCAAGCAGGCGAAACCATGGGCCGCTCCCTCACGTGTGAGTACGTCATGGAGCCTCCAGATGGACCGATAGTACTCGGTCACAAGGGAACTGAGGAGAACGACCCTCAGGTCCACCGGATAGTACTTGCCATGTTCTCCTCTGATGAGCAATCCCGCCTTCTCAGCGTTGTGGAGGAACACCCTGGCTCCACTCTCAGAAGGATCAAGGGTGCGGATATCATTGACCCCGATAGGACCTTCAAGGTCGGAAATATTTAGCAGCATCGTGAGAAGACCCTTCGGTGGGATCCTCATGTCCTCCGCTCGTCCGTATGGGAGCTTCATCGAACATCAATGAAGTTAATAGTATATTAACATTAGTAGATGTTAATCAAATCTTAACATACTGGCCAACGTTGTTGAAACCTTAAGGACCTGAATGATACCTGACCCCATTCCGACGATCCCTATTGTTGGTGTACACAAGAGGTCAAAGAGGACAATATCCAGGTGTATGGAGTTCCAAACCCACATGGATACGCTGGTTCCCGAGGAGGAGGGCAAGTCCGAGAGGTACATATACGTCCCCATGCGACGGTGAAGGTAAAATGATTACCGTCGATTTCGACGAGAGGCCAGGACCATCACGGCGATGGCGGCGATGACCATCATGGTGCCGAAACCCGGACCGTCACCACCTTCGGTCTTTTCTTTGAGGGTGATGATGTCCTGAGCCCCCATGGTCGAGGAATACTTCGATCGGATGGAACTACCATTCATCTCTATCAGTGTCCCGCTGGGGTCAAGGAGATCCTTCATGTCAGGATCCCATTCCTTCTTATGAAATATATGTCCCTTTGGAGCGCGAAGCTGTAGCATTACATCGACCCTATCGTCGAAGGGTTCATCACCACGCATGTACTCATCCTCGAATATATCGTATCCTCCGCTAAACTCATCCTTCCATGGTCCGTCGCCGCCAACGAACTCAGCGAAGGACCCGAAATCGTATGTATAGGAGGTCACATCCTCGCGAACGGGGAACAATGCTGTCATGTTGTATGTTATCGTAACCTGATGGAGTCCATCGAGGGAACCCTCAGCTCCCTCGATTCTGAACATCATGAACACGCTGTCGGGTCCTTTACCGTCAAGGGTGATGTTCGCCTCCACCCCATTATTCGCTATCATCTCATTATGATAGTCAATGTACGTATCGGTCTCCCAACTAGAGACGATATCGTCACCGTCCATATCGAGAACCTGTTGGAAGAAGTATGCGGCCTTACCCTCGTAGGTGCCACTTATTGTGTAGCTCACAGAGCTCACGCTCTCAAATTCCACAAGGATGCTCATGTTAACTGGAAGTATCTCCCTCTCCACGATTGTGATCGAGCTCAGGCTTCCGAAGGTTGAGTTGTAGGAACTGTGGATATCATCGCCATCGATTCTAATCTCAGTCTGATCGATGCTGAGGTATCCATCAAGACCTTCCGGCCAATCTTCCTCAAGGATCTCCCACCCATCGAACGTCCTGAATCTGAACGAGACATCGACATCCTCGGCCCAGGGATCGCCCTCCCGGATGAACTCCATCTCCCAAGGGTCGTCTTCCAGGATGAAATAGTGATCCCAGTTATCGATGCCTCCGATGATATCCCACGAGCTTAGGGTTGAGTACCTCCTCTGTCCAGGTTCGGTCGGCTCTTCATATGTAATACGTTCCGTTATAAAAAATGTGAGAGGGTCTTCCTGCGGATCGTAGACGTAGAGAGGGATGAACTCGATTTCTATGTCAGTATCGGTCGGCTGCTTGCCATTGAGAAGGATGTCCCTTGGATCTGGTGTTGAATACAGCGAGCGTCGGATCATGTTGTAGATTGTGCCGTGATCGGTCATCTCATATTGACCACTGTCATCAATGTCGATGTACTCTAATAGTGCCGTTTCGCTTTCATTCTCGAACGAAGCGATCATGGATATCGAAAGGGTGTGCGAACCGGCCGTGATATAATAATCGAGGGCCGTTGGACGGATGTCAACATCAATGGCCTGGGTGATGTTGAACGAATCCATCAGACCAAATGTTTCATTCTCATAATAGGACATGGATGGAACACCCGAATAGAAACTGGTACGATCAAGATTGACATCATGGATATGGTACCATGGCCAGTCGGATGTGTTGAACCGCCATCCTTCTGGGCACCTTACACTAAGATGGACTTCAACGACAATCTCCCATAAATCATCCCATGTTAACATACCATCCCATGGGTCGTCAACACCACTGTACTCGGCTTCCCAAATTTGGTCCCCACCAATGAACATTACGTCACCGGTTCCCGCGTAGCCATGTGTGGCATTATCTCCGTGCTCAGGGAAACAGATGGTCTGGTTCAACGTAACATATATCGGTTTATCATCTGTGACTTCCCCAACAGCACCATCAACGTCGAATTCCATTACTATGCTGATGGGATCATTACCGTCGAGTGAGACGTTGTAATTCCCTTCAACAGTATCGAGAGGGCCATTGACCGTCTCGAGATAACGATCAGCCTCTATTACGGATACCTCATAATCGTCATCTAGATCGAACAATGATCTGAACATGTGTGAACTCCCCCATCCGAATGTCCAGGTCTTCGTTACCCTCATTGTTGATAGATCAAGAAATTCCACATCGATCTCGACGCTATCGGGAACCTCGTACCAATCCCCCGAGTTGCCCGACGCATTCATCGAACCTAATAATTGAGTCGAAGTAAGTAGGAGTAGTGTACAGATTACCCAGAAGCACTTGGTATTTGATCTCAACCCTTGCACCCAGGCACGATATTCATCTGATGATTATATAATCATTATCATTGGACGACACATACGGGATGGACTGTCTATTACCTCTACTGAATACCTCGATCTACTCCATTTTCGCCCCGCACCATCCGCAATGGGTGAACTCGGTGGGCAGGTGCTTGGCCCCGCAGCTCCCGCACTCCCTGTCGGGCGCGCCGTGGGGGTACTCCGACGAACCGCCGTCGGCGGCCTTCTGCCGCAGTCCCATGTAGTCCGGTGGTCTCTTCTCGACGAAGGCCCACATGCCCTCGTGGGGCTCGGCCGACCCGAAGTGGGCCGAGAGCCAATCCCTGGCGTGGCCGACGGTCATGTACCAGGAAAAGTCCTTCCAGAAGTTCACCTGCTGCTTGGTGTAGCGCATGCACTCGGGGAACTTGTTGACCAGTTTCTTGGACATCCGGTCCACGGCCTCGTCCAGCTCGGCCATGGGCACCACCTCGTTGACCAGGCCCCAGTCCATCGCCTTCTGGGCTGGGATGTCCTCGCAGAGGAAGAGTATCTCGCGGGCCCTCCTGTCGCCCACGATGATGGGCAGGAACTGGGTCGCGCCCCCGGCGGCCACGCTGCCTACCCGGGTGCCCACCTGGAGGATCTTCGCGTGGTCGGCGGCGATGGACAGGTCGCAGCTCATGTGGAACTCGTTCCCGCCCCCCGCCACGATGCCGTTGACCCGGGCGATGGTGGGCTTGCCGCAGTTGTGCAACAATTCGTGGGCGCGGTTGTAGTGGCCCATCCACTTCCAGAAGTCCCTGGGGTAGACGGTGTAGTTCTCGGCGTACTCCTTGACGTCGCCCCCGGTGCAGAAGGCCTTCTCGCCGGCCCCGGTGAGAACGATGACGGCGACGCTGTCGTCCACGGTGGCGTCCCAGAAGGCCTGGGCCATCTCCTGCAGCGCCAGCACGCTGTAGGCGTTGTAGACGTGGGGACGGTTGATGGTGACCCGCGCCACCCAGTCCTTCTTCTCGTAGATGATGTCTTGGAAATCGAACTCTGCGGGGTCCTTGCCCAGGTAAATCGGCATTCTCTCTACCATTGTAATTCCTCCCCGGTCCACTGAGGGGATGGTTGGAACAGCCTGGGCGGATAATAACCTTTCGAGGCGGACAAGTCTTTTTACCTGACGTACCCATCAACGTTCGTTCAGATGGACCTTATCGATCTCGAGCTGATCGAGATTCTTCAAGACGACCCCAGGGCCTCCTACAGGGAGATGGCCGATAGATTTAATCTCTCTGTGAACTCGGTCCACAAGCGCATCCAACACATGATCGACCTAGGGATAATCCATTCCTTCATAGCTACTTTAGGACCCGCTGTCGAGAGGTACACGATAGCAACCGCTTGTGGGATGACGAGCAGCAGGGACCCTGAGAGGACGATTTCCGAGCTGGGCAAGAACGAGCACACCCTCCAGATAGTCGAGGCCACGAACGATTTCATCTACCTGCAGTGGAGCCTTAAGGACATATCGGAGCTTGACGACCTTATCGCCTTCGCCAAGGATGTCGGCGGCATCGAGGCTCCTCAGGTGTTCTTCACAAAGGTTCCAGTTCCACCTGGTTCTGAGAATGTCAAGCTCTCAGGGACGGATTATCGCATCATCGATGCGCTGATGACCGATTCCAGGAGACCGCTCAAGGAGGTCTCGGAGGAATTGGGGGTGTCGCAGAAGACCATCAGGAGAAGGCTGGCAAAGATGGAGCAAGAGAGGTCGATCCATCTTACGACCAGGATCGTGCCTACAACGGTACAGGAAATATTATGCTTCTATCACGTCTCTCTCGAGGAGGGCACGGACAGGAGAAAGGCAGGGTCCTATCTCCGTGAGAAGTACGTCGATAACCTCCTCTACGTCCAGTCAGTGGACAATCTCCCCTACTACCTGATGCTACACTTTTGGACCAAGACGATGAAGGACCTCAAGGAGATAAGGACCAGTTTGGCAGGAGAGGAGTTCATCGAATCCTTCTTCGTCAACATATTCTACGATGTCCACAACTTCGACACTTGGCGCGAGGACCTGGTGAGGAAACGGGCCGCGGAGGCGGCTCGCAGGGCCTGAGGATTTGGGCCGTGTGGGTGCCAAGCCTTTTTACCACGGGCAGCCTTCTGTTGACCAGTTCCCATGGACGAGAAGGACCTCATTATCACCAGGGCCCTTGGTGAGAACCCAAGGATATCATACCGTGAGCTGGCGGACCTCTCGGACCTATCGGTCAATTCCGTCCACAAGAGGGTCCAGTACCTGATCGATGTTGGTAACATCATGGGGTTCTATGCACACCTGGGCCCATCGGCGGAGAGGTTTGTTGTCGCTACCGCCTTGGGTAAGACCTCTACAGATGACCTGGAGGCGAACATCGCCGAGGCAGGCGAGGACGAGCATACCAGCCAGGTAGTTGTGGCTACGAACGACTTCATCTATCCCCAATGGCACATGAGGGACATATCTGAGCTGGACGACTTCATGACCTTCGCGAGGGATGTCACCCTGATCGAATCCCCGCAGGTGGTATTCAGAGTTCGAACACCGCCGACAGGATACGACATGGTGAAGCTGTCCGGATTGGACTATCGTATCATTGCCGCGTTGATGAACGATGCGAGGAAACCCGAGAAGATGGTCGCCGAGGAATTGGGGGTATCGCCCAAGACCGTTCACCGTCACCTCGAGAGGATGCGAAGGGAAGGGTCGATCCTCCTGGAGACCGCCTTCAGGTCCAATTCTACCCCGGACATCTTCAGCTTCTTCCACATGACCATTGAGAAGAACGTGGACCGGCGGGAGGCCTCGGCGCACCTTCTGGACACCTACAAGCCCCATATGCTCGATGTCCAGATGATCGAGAGCGAGCCCCACCTGTTCATCTCCAACGTCTGGACCCAGACGATGATGGAGCTCAAGGATGTTCGAACGAGGGTCGAGAAGGACGAGTGCATCGAATCCCTCTCGGTCAACGTCTTCTACGACTACCATCGGTTCGAGACCTGGCGACATGACCTGGTGAGAAAACGGGCCGCGGAGGCCGCCCGTAGGTCATGACCTAGGGTTATGGGCTTTTGTACTTCCTGGATGTCCATTCCTTCACCTTTGTGTCTAAAGAAAGGGACCTTTACACCTGATTCATGGTCCTTCTTTCATCTGAACGTAGAACCTGGAAATATATCCTTTGCGTCCCAATAACAACTCGTGGTGATTGATGTGTTGTATAGGAATGTCTGGAACGTCGTGAAGGACATGCTGACGGTGGATGCGAGGACGAACACGGTCATAAGCTTGGCCGACGTGTCCGATCGAACCCTCTCCTACCGGGACGCAAGCTCGGGATACGCTAACAACGCACGGCTGTTCTGAGCCTTGGGCGAGTGGCGGCCGTTCCGGGACGGTAGGTCCTCTACCTGCGTCTCCTGGAGACGACCAGGGCGGCGAGCAAGGTCGCTCCGAGGGCCAGGGTCAGGCCGAAGCCGGGCGTGCCGTTGCTCTTCTCGATGGTGAAGGTCTGCATCTTGCCGAAGGTGGCGTTCCAGTCGTCAACCAGGTCATCACCTTCCAGCATGACCTCGTCACCGTCGTCGTTGAGGTAGTCCTTCATCTTGGCGGGAAGGGAACCACCCTTGAGGGTCCATCCGTCCGGGGCCCTGAGCTTGAAGGTCATGTGGAAACCCTCTGCTCCAGTCATCTCACCAATGTCCATGAAGTCGTCGCCGAAGGGTTCGTCGAAGGCGATCTCGTGGGAGTCCTTGTCCTCCACCTCGGGGAAGGTCAGCGTCACAATGGTCTTGATCTTGACGTCCTCGGTGCTGTCGACGGCACCCTGGGCACCCTCGATGGAGTAGTCCCACACCATGTCCGTCGGGTCCTTGCCGTCCAGGGTGACGTTGGCCTCCGAGACGTTGGCGTCGTCATCTCCGCCCATGTCGTCCTCGAAGGCGTCCACCTCGGCGGCGCTGACGGTACCGTCCGAGTCCCCGTCCATCAATTCCCTGAAGGAGGAGGCGTTGTCCCCCTTGTAGACCATCGTGGCCTTCATCTCTAGCTTGTTGAGCTTCGGCATGTACATGAGGACGTCCATGCTTCCCGGCATCGGGAAGGAACCGGCGCCTCCGAAGCCCGCGTAGTCCGTGTAGGTGGGTTCCGTACCCATCATGTCCACGATCATTGCCATCGCGTACTCGATCTCCACCTTGGAAGTAGCATCCAGGTCGGTCTTGGCCACCACCCACGACAGGGTGGTCCCATCCTCGGAGTAGTACCCATCCACGGAGATGGGGTTCATGTCATCGTCCATCGCGCTGAAACCGAGCATCAAGTACCTGCTGAAGGAGAAGGACTTGTCCCCGTCCACCTCGACGCTGACGGTGTATGTCCCGTTGGAGTTGTACTCCCCTGCCAGGACCATCGTGATGTTCAGGTCGTCCCCGTCCTCGGTGATGCTCACCGATAGTATATCGGCATCCGTCCGTGCGGGATTGGCCGTACCATCGGCCTCCGCATCACCCGCAGGGTCCGTGACCGAGTCCGTCCAATCCACCTCGGCGGCGACCGAGCCGGTGAACACGAGCATTCCAGCTATCAACACTGCTAGCAGAATCCTATTGAGGTTACGCATCTCCATCCTCCCGCTATCGATATTACACTGGCCAGTATTTATCGATTACCCTAAAATTAATAGAATAATCCGTCCCAGGGGGGGTCGGACCCATCCATGGTGCCTTGGCTTGACGGCGAGAAATGTTATATACCGTCCTCCGCCATCCTGCGGAATCCCAGGGGAGTCAACATGAAGGCAGCAGTTTTCTACGAGGTCGGTCAACCGCTGAAGATCGAGGAGGTCCCGACGCCCGAGCCGGCGGCGGGAGAGGTGCTGGTAAAGGTGGCTGCGTGCGGCCTGTGCCGCACCGACCTGCACTACCTGCACGGCACGCCCACCTTCAAGAAGCCGCCCATCATCCTGGGCCACGAGATCTCCGGGACGGTGGACGGCCTCGGGGAGGGGGTCGAGACCTTCAAGGAGGGGGACCGGGTGCTCATCCCGCCCGTCTTCGCCTGCGGCCAGTGCTCCTACTGCCGCACCGGTCGTGGCACCATCTGCACCAAGCAGATCATGGTGGGCAACCACCGGGACGGGGGCTTCGCCGAGTACATCGCGGTGCCCGCCAGCGACATCTTCCACCTGCCCGAGAGCATACCCATCAAGGAGGGGTCCATCATATCCGACGCGATATCGACGCCCTACCACGCAGTGGTCAACCGGGCCCGGATCAAGCCCGGCGAGAACGTGGCGATCTTCGGCTGCGGCGGCGTGGGCCTTTCCACGGTCCAGATGGCGGCGGTGGCCGGTGGCAACGTCATCGCCATCGACATCTTCGACCAGAAGCTGGAGTTCGCCCGCAAGCTGGGCGCGGTGGAGACCCTCAACGCAAACGAGCACGAGGACATCGCCAAGGTCATACGCAAGATGACCGGCGGAGGGGTCGACGTGGCCATGGAGGTCATCGGATACCCGCCCACCATCGAGGCGGCCTACAACGCCGTCCGCTGGGGTGGCCGGGTCATAGTGGTGGGCTTCACCCACAAGGACATCACCATCAACGCGGGGCGGATGATGTTCCGCGAGATCGAGATGAAGGGTTCCCTGGGCTGTGGTCTCCAGGACTACCCGGTGCTGCTCAATCTAATCGCCTCTGGGAAGATAAACGTCAAGGAGCTGGTGACCCACAGCTACCCCCTCGAGGAGATAAACGAGGGCCTGGCCTTCCTGGACAAGGGCGACCCCGGCCTCATCCGGTCCATCGTAATCCCGTGACGCCCGCGGGCCGACCGTCACCACGGAAAGTTCATCTAGTGCTGGCGCCCTCGGAGCCGACTGATGTTCCGCACGGAGAGGTCACAGATACTCCTCCTGGCAGGCATCGTCTTCATGGCCATGTTCAACCTGACCCTGGTCTCTCCCGTGCTACCGGAGTTCGTCAAGGACAGGTTCGGCGGGACGGACGTCTCCATCGGGCTCTTCACGGCAGCCGAGATGGTGGCGTACATCATCTTCGCGCCCATATGGGGCGTCCTCAGCGACCGGATGGGGCGCAGGGTCCCCTTCGTGATAATGGGCCTCGGAACATCGGCCATCCTCTTCGTCGTGATGCCCTCCATCGACAACTACTGGCTCCTGGTGACCGCCCGTTTCGTCCAGGGGGCCTTCACGGTGGCGGCCTGGTCCCTGGCCATGACCATGGCCCTTGACTGGGCCGGGGAGGAGAACCGGGGCAGGACCATGGGGGTGCTGGGCGCCGGCATGATGATGGGCATGGCCCTCGGCGCTCCACTGGGAGGCATGGTGGGCGAACGTTGGATGATCTCAGGTCCCTTCTACATCGCCTTCCTTGTTTTCATTGCAGCCTTCATCCTGTCCTTGCTGTGGTTGCGTGAACCCACCACGCGGCGGGTGAAGAGGAGGACGAAGATACCCCTTAGCCAGGAGAAGGACCTGTGGATCCCCAGCGCCTACGGCTTCGTGGAGCGCTTCACCGCGGGCTTCTTTATCACCCTCTTCCCCGTGTTCCTGGACGAGACCTACGGCTTCTCCTCGGGGATGCGGGGCATGTACCTGGGCATCTTCTTCCTTCCCTTCGCCGTGCTCCAGTACCCCTTCGGGAGACTCACCGACAGGTGGGGACCCCTGGGGTTCCTGGTCCTCGGCGCCTTGATGTACGGCGGCATCATGATGGTCGTCACCTTCCTCCAGCCCGCGCCGCTGGCGTTCGCCATGATATCCCTGGGCGCCCTCGCCGCCGCCCTGCTCCCCGCCTCGCTGGTGCTGGTGGGTATGCTTTCGAGCCCGGAGACCTACGGACGCGGGATGGGTATATTCAACGCCATGGGCAGCGTGGGGTTCGCCATAGGCCTCGTCCTCAGCGCGGTCCTGGCCGAGATATGGAGCTACAACGTCTCCTTCATCATCGGCGGGCTGAGCGTGGTCGCGGTCGCCGTCATGACCGCCCCCTCCCTCATCAGGCTCCTACGGGGAAGGCCCACGGCGATATGAGGTTCAGTCGAGGCGCTTGGCGTACGCAATCCTCTTCCGGTGCTCCTCCTCGGCGTTTTCCTTCCTGTGGTCGAGCAGGCGGACCGCCTTGTGGGGCGACCTGACCAGCTCCCCCGGCTCCACCACCTCGATCTCGGGCCGGATCCCGACCAGGGCGCGGATGTCCCGCTCCAGGCACTTGGCCAGGTCATCGTGCTGCCCGCAGTCGCCCTCCACCCTTACCTTGAAGGTGTCGAGGACCTCGGACTGGTCCTTGTCCACCTCGATGAGGAACTCGCCGGTGCAACCCTCGGTGCAGGCCACCACCGCCTCCACCTGGCTGGGGAAGAACTTGAGGCCCTTGACCTTGATCATGTCGTCCGTCCTGCCCACGATGCCCTGGAGGCGCAGGTGGGTCCGGCCGCACCCGCAGGGCTCGTCCTCGTAGGACGTCACGTCCCCGATGCAGTACCTGACCAGGGGCATGCCCTCCCTGCGAAGGTGGGTGATGCAGAGCTCTCCTCGCTCCCCGGGGCCGACCCGCTCCCCCGTGTCTGGGTCCAGGACCTCGACCAGGAGGTGGTCCTCGGGAACGTGGAGCCCCTGGTGGGCCCAGCACTCCTGGCCCAGGTAGCCCACCTCCGAGGCGCCCGCGCTCTCGAAGGCGTCCACGCCATCGCCCCACGCCCGCTGGAGGCGTTCCCGGAAGCCCTCGATGGCCAGCAGGCCCGGCTCTCCCCCGCCCACCACCTTGTTCACCTGGAGGTCGATGGAGGGGTCGATGCCCAGCTCCCTGGCCTTCTCGCCCACGTACAGGACGTACGACTGGGTCGCGAAGAAGACTGTGGTCCCCAGCCGACGCATCAGCTCCAGCTGCCATCGGGTCCTGCCTATGCTGGTGATGACGTGGGGTGGACGTGCTGGCCCCCTGCCGAAGGCCAGGCAGCTGGCCGAGAAGTACCAGAACCCGTAGTTCCAGGCGCTCTGGAGCACGTCACGGCCCGGAGAGTAACCCATGGAGTGGAGGGTCCGGAGCCAGGTCTCGCTGTCGGGGGTGCAGTACTCGCAGGTGTCGGACATCGTGAGGGGGACGAACAGGGGTATGCCCGTGGTGCCCGTCGTTCCCACCACGGTCGCGTACTCCGTCCTGGGGGTGCTGGGGAGGTCACCGAAGGGTGGTGCCCGCCTCTGCTCCTCTGCCAGCTCCACCTTCGTGGTGACGGGGAGGCCCATCAGGCCCTCGCGACCCCGCACGTCACGGGGGTCCACCCCCGCCTCCTTGTACTTCCGTCGGTAGTACGGTGAGCCGTCCCACACCCTCTTGAGGGTGGCCCGGAGGAGCTGGTCCTGGAGCCTCTCCAGGTCGGGTCGTAGCATGGTCTCCGCCTCCGGGTTCCAGATGGTCGGACCGCTCACAGCTCCAACCTCCTCTGCTCCTCGGCGACGGCCTCCCACCAGGCCATGTCCTCGTCCCTCACCACACGGACGGCCCGGTGGTGGAAGACGGGCAGGTCCTCGACGGGGCGCAGGTCGATGCCCGTGCTCTTCGCCGCGAGGAGCGCGGTGTTGATGGCCATCGCCCGCTGGTCGTCGTCCAGGGCCGTGAACGGCACCTCGAGGAAGGCCCTCTCCCCCTCCAGTACGATGCGGTACCTGCCGGCCAGGGGCCGGTGGCTGGCGAGCATATTCTCGACCTTGGCCAGGTCGAGGACGCGATGGGAGCCGTCTGGTCTGTCCACCACACGACCCAGAACGTGGAGCCGAAGATGGGAACGCCCACACGAACATCGGCCATCATCCACGATGACGAGGTCCCCGGTGCGGTACCGCAGTAAGGGCATCGCCTCGGTCCTCAACGGCGTGACCACCAGCTCGCCCCGCTCCCCCGGTCCCAGCACCTCACCGCTATCAGGGTCGACGACCTCGTACACGAAGTGGTCCTCGAAGCCGTGTAGTCCGTCCCCCGCCTCGCATTCGGCGGCCAGGACCCCCAGTTCCTCCATGGCATAGACGTCCCTTACCTGGGCATGTCCCCAGGCCTCCTCCAGGGTGGCGCGCATGGTGGGCACGGACGGGCCCATCTCCCCCCAGAGGAAGAGCCGCTCCACGGGAATCTCGATGCCCTCCTCCTCGAGGAGCCGGGCCAGGAAGATGGCGTACGTGGGATGGGTGACGATCTGGTTTGGCGAGAGTGCCGGGAGGGTGTGCCTCACGTGACGAAGGGTCAGACCCCTGCCTGTCTGGAAGGGTGTGGCCCCGGTAACGGCGAGGGCTGAGAGGAACCCGTGGTGGAGCAGGCTGCGGGCGACCTCGCCGATGATGGCGGATGTGTCCCCAGCCTTCGCCCCTCCCATCTGGAGGCCTCTTGTGGCCACCTCCACCCTGGACCTCATGTCGTCGGCAGTGGCCGCAAGCAGTAGACTGTCCCGGTCAGTCAGCCCTGTCGCGATGGCGTTGGAGAACCCGAATATCGAGCACTGCGTCGTCTCCACGGCCATGGTCCCTCCCCAGGGGGGAGCCTTGGTCTGCGCGGAGACCAGCTCATCGTGTGTGGTCATCGGGAACGCCTCGAGGGAGATGCGACCTTCCCTTCCTTGAACATCGATGTCGGTCAGCTTGCTCCGGTAGAACTGTGACATGTCCGTCGCGCGCTGGATGAGCCTCCGCAGTCCCTTCCACTGGATCTCGTTAAGCGTATCACGAGAAAGGTGTTCAACATCGTCGGACGGGTCATGATGGGTCATGATGACATCGGGATAATCACCTTGCAGGGATATTGGTTTTGCTTGCTCGACGGTTGATTCAGGCCACCATAAAGGATATACCGGACAAGTCGCCTTAGCATCGATGGGAGGGAGTGCGTGTCATTCTACGACCGAGTTGCAATTGTCCTATCGTATTTGTTTAGCTCCCCCCCGTGAGATAGGGGGGTGAAGGGAGCTCACGACAGGCAGAGCTCCCTTCTGATGAGCATCTCCAGCTCTTCGAACATGTTCTTGCCCTGGAGCCTCCAGGAGGCCAGCAGCGACGCGATGTACT
>CBDUQW010000090.1:0-13521 GCA_965369625.1 uncultured Thermoplasmata archaeon
ACCAGTACCGGAGGAGGGGCCTCCTGGACGAGCACCCCCACCTCAAGCTCCAGAGAGGGGTTCTCGTCATCAGGAAGGAGGATGCTGAGCCGATCCTCTCCTTCCTCGAGTCGTACAACGCTGAGATATTCGCAAGGGATATCATCCTCCAGGAGGAGGACGAGGAGCAGTTGAGGGTGAAAGGGGATTGAGGTCACGACGGGGCGGGATGACAATCCCGTCCCACTTGATTGATGCCTTCAGGACTTTTTACACACTGCCGGATATTCAGGTAGGCATTGACGTAAAACGGTATCACATGGCCGATATCAAGAACGATGAACTCCAGCTTCCCGATCATGGAAATTGGAGGAATGTCGACCTGGCCTCCAGGGGGGCCCACATAGAGGTTAGGAGCGGCTCTTTGGAGATGAGGGACTCGGACATCTTCGGCACCCCGATCATCGCAATTGGTTCTAAGGTGTCCATCCATGATACGGTCTTCTTCGGGCGCGGCAACGATGTGACATTGTTCGAGTGCTCGGGTACTATTCGGAATTCTGGATTTGGCAATCCCAAAACACCACACATAGATTCCCGAACGGATGTTTACCCGTTCTTGGAGCCATATAGGTTCGATGACCAGTACATCTGGTCTTTGAACATCGAAGAGAATACGGATGAGGGGCCATTCATCGTCGATCATTGTCGATTCTATGGCTCTGATGTGGCTCTTATTGCCGATAGCTCTCATGTGAATATCACCGCCTGTATATTCGAAGATATCAAGAAGATCGCCATATGGAACCGGGATTCGGAGGGACTCCGTGACTGGGAGGATAACTCTGCCAGCAATTTTTTTGGTGAATACGATGGAGTTCACCTTTTCACCACTCACACGACTTCGATCTACTTCGAGGGCGAGGACATGCCGAGTGAGGAGGAAAGATATCAATGGGGAGACGGCTTCATCGATGACCCTGCCTCTTACGGCATACCCGATGTGCTTCTGCTCACCATCGTGTGGGACCGAGCTATCATCGAGGTCCCATCCGAACTAAGGGGTGCGAAACGTAAGGAAAATGACCTCTCAGAGATCCCCATCTACCTAGACACATCGTGGGGGGGTTATTCGCTCCTCATCGTCGACAGCTCCTACACAGGAGGAACGGTCTCGTTCACTGGGGAGTACGATTGGTGGCAGGATGTACCTGTCCCTGGAGAGGGCGTCAATGCGTTCGGAGTTTGGTCCGATCTGAACGAGATGACAGGAAACGTCGCGATCAATATCACCTTCTATCGCGAAGAACTCCAGGATCTCGGTTACAATCATTCTCTATCTATGGATATACTATTGAATGATAGTCCCTTCAATTCATTCGAGTTATGGAACGATAGCTGGCAGGGTAGCTATTGGAGCTATCTTGATGTCGATCTTGACCTCGAGGTCGGATGGAACAATCTCTCCATCTCATTTTCCGGCAGTAGAACGGCATCTGGGAATGAAATAATAATAGAGTCCTACAACACGAGCATCCTCATGGTGACCGAATCTACTTCGAAGGAAATCGTCCAACGGTCCATTCAGGAGAAGGGAAACCTGATCGTCTTCGACCACAACGTGACGATGGAGCTGGAGGGGGTCGTTCCCTTCGGTCATGGTAGTTCCTCCTTCTGGATCCGCCATCTTAACCTCCTTCTTCATGGGGGCTCAAGACTCTCCCTGGACGGTGTCAAGGAAGATCCTTCCGATTTCCTGGATATCTGGCAAAAGGGGCCAGGTCATCTGCAGCTCTCGAACTTTTCCTGTGGGCTTTTATCGATTTATTCAAGTGATTCGAAGGTGGACCTGACAAACTGTTCTGTGGACCATCATATCGACACCTCGGGGTGGGATACGGGATTTGAGCTCACCATATCCTTCTGTAGGCTCGAATTCCCTCCTTGGGGGAACACCCTCTCGGGTAAGGATATGGATATCACCATCCTGAATACCCTCTTCATCTCCTCGGAGCCGACTGACTATGGGTTGTCGCTTCACGGTAACTCCACCATAGTGATCGAGAAATGTGATTTCCATGATGTAACTTTGGACATAACGCCGTCCCTCTACAACGAATGCAATGTCCAAGCAACGGTCAGTCTTTGTCGATTCTATGGTTCATGCTCATTCATTTCCATGGCCGACCCGTACTTCTTGACCTACGAGGACGACGGTCCAGACCTTTGGAACCAGACCTTTGAGGTCACCATCACTAAGAACATCTTCAAGGGGCCGAACACGGGGATCTACGGGAGACCCCGTCAGGTAATGATGGTGGGCGAATCAAACCAGTTCCTCGATGGCGCGAAGATCCTCGTCTGGAAGCGGGCGGAGGTACAGGCTGTCGGTGAGTACAATGCATATGCGTACTATAACGAGTACTACTACCGCTACTTCATTGATGACGCGCGCGACCTGGACAAGTCTTTCTTGGGGTTCTATTACGATGACTACGAGGATCCAATCGCCCTATGGGATGTCACAGGTAATACTGCATTGGCTGAGGACCCCTGGTCCCTATGGGTCATGGTGAAGTACTCCAACGATTACTGGGGGGAAAGCGGTCATGTGGTCTGGTTCGAGAAGGTACCCGCACTCCCCTCGATGCACGAGATCCATGCCCCGACATGGGGAGCTCCAGATGAGGGAATCGCTAGGATCATCGCACAGGGCGAGCCAGAAGATAACCCATGGGGGTGATGAGCACCTTCACCTGTACATCGGCCCGGGCAGGGATGGTTGCTCCTCCTGCCTGTGCTCGAGGCCCCTCTTGAGCATGTCGAGGGATTCCTGGATCTCCACCTCTATCTTGGAGGCCTGCTCCAGGAGGGGGGCGGTGTCGATCTCGATGACAGAGAGCATCTCGTCGATGACCTCTATCATGCTCGCGGCGGCCCGTGCGTCGGGGAACTGGGCGTGGGCCGGGGCCAGCATGCAGATGACGTCCCGCTGCTCCATGTTGGCCAGGTAGAGCAGGTGGCCGGTCACGCCGGTGATGATGCCCATCTCCATGGGTTCGAGGTTGTACCTGGCGGCGATCTCCCTGGCACGCTCCGTGGAGCCCGCCCCGTAGATGCCCAGCTGCTCCTCGGGTCCGGGAGCCTCCTGGATCGGAGTGCCCTCCACCGAGAGGAGCATCCTGACCCCCTTGTCCTCGGACCAGTTCAGGATCTTCTGGGCCAGGGGGAGCTGGATCTCGTCGGGTATACGGACCTCGGAGTTGAGGACCACCACCTGTTCGCACTCGTTCTCGGGGCCGCACAGCTTGGGTCCAGCGTAGATGCGAAGTGGCGGGGACGGCACGCCGTTCTGTATGATGGCGGCGGCGGGGAAGTGTCGGGACACGATGGAGCCCACCCGACGCAGCTTGAGGGAATCTATGATGAACGAGGAGACTATGGTACTGACCAGCCCCACGGTCGGGAACCCGTCGATGAGCAGCGAGTTGCTGAGGTCTATGTCCTCGTACATGTGGATCCTGATGTCGTCCTCCATGTTGCTTCCACCAAGCCTGGCATACGGGCTGTTGGGCCTTTAATGTTTGCCTTCCAGGAGGTCTGGGAGGGTGACCCCTACGTTTTTTCCGGCCGATAAGAAACCATGTTGATAACCAAATGAAAAGGTATTAAAGGCGATAACCCCAACTGCTGCTTGCGAGCGCGGTAGCCTGCAAGACCATAGCAACCAGCTCCCTCATCAGAGGGGCCCAAACTTTAACTTACGCATGGCCTGGCATCAGGACTCACGTGCCTGCCGCGCCGCACCCCTTCTCTCTTTTCCGGATCAGCGGACCGAGTCCATGCTCTCGGCGCCTCCGCCCCTGGCCCAGGCACCACCGGTGCCGATCCGGGCCCTGGCCGCTTCCCTCCCCTGGATGTCCGGGGACTCGACGCCGGTGATGACCACCATGACGTTTATCTTCCCCTCGAAGTCTGGGTCGACGGCGGCGCCCCATATCATCCTGGTACCTGGGTTGACCTTCTTCATTATCTCCCCGGCGACGGTCTCCGCCTCCTGGAGGGTCATGTCGGGACCCCCGGTGACCTTGATCAGGGCTCCCTTGGCGTTGGAGATGTCGTAGGCCAGGAGTGGGGAATCGAGGGCCTTGCTGACTGCCTTGTTGGCGCGGTCGTCGTCGCTGGCGTCGGTGCCGATGCCGACCACTGCCATGCCCATGCCCTCCATGATGGTCCGGAGGTCGTTGTAATCGATGTTGACCAGGGCGGGCTTGGTGACCATCTCGATGATGCCCTTGATGGAGTTCATGAGCAGCTCGTCCACCACATGGAACGCCGCGTTGAGGGGCAGATTCGGATTGATCTCCAGGAGCCTGTCGTTGGGGATGGTGACCACGGTGTCTGCGGTGTTGACGAGGCGGTTGAGGCCCCAGATCGCGGCGTCCTCGCGGCTCTGA
The DNA here is from genome assembly GCA_965369625.1 of uncultured Thermoplasmata archaeon. GTDB lineage: Archaea > Thermoplasmatota > DTKX01 > DTKX01. The sequence continues at coordinate 4,437 of CBDUQW010000090.1, forward strand.
CCCTCCGCCTTGAAGGGCTTGGTTGTGAAGACGACGACCAGGGCGCCGTGCTCCTTGGCCATCTCGGCCACCAGGGGCGCCGAGCCCGTTCCGGTGCCGCCGCCCAGCCCGCAGGTGATGAAGACTATGTCGGCGTTCTTGACGACCCGCTCCAGCTGGTCCTTCGCCTCGTTGGCGGCGGTCCGGCCCACGTTGGGTTCGCCGCCCGCCCCGAGGCCCCGGGTCGTCTTGATCCCCAGGAGTATCTTGCGGTTGGAGTGTACGCTCTTGAGATGGACCGCATCGGTGTTGCATGCGACCAGCTCCGCGCCCTGGATACCCTCCTCCATCAACCGGCTGATGGTGTTGCTCCCACCGCCGCCGCATCCCACGACCTTGATGGTGAGGGTCAGGTCTGCCAGGAGCTTCTCCAGCTCCTCGTCGTCGACCGAGATCACGTCCTCCCCCTCCGGGGGAGCGGACTTGGTCTTCTCTTCGTACTTCTTCAATGCCGCCTCAATGATGGACTCCAAGCGTAATCCTCCTGAAAGGAGGGTCCGCACGTGTGCCTCCACCGCCGTCCAGCCATGGCTCTGAGTGCCTGGATGTCGGCTGAGGCCGAGTGCATCCCCATCCAGCTCGTATATGCCCAGCTGCGTATTTATATGTTATGCAGTGGCCAGGCACAATATCCCGAGGTGGTCAGGTGGGGACCTCAGGAGCGGAACCTCAGGTACAGCATCGTCACCAGGAGTGCGGCCACGACGGCGACCGCGATGAGGATGATGGCCCACAGGGGGAACCCCTCGTCCTCGGTGCCACCGTTGGTGCCTCCGGATTCCCGGATGATGTAGAGCGTTTCCGTGTTCCGGTTCCCCGCCCTGTCCACGACATGCACCACCAGGGCGTTCTCGCCCTCGTCGTAGAGGGGTACGTCCAGGAAGTCCACCTCGCCGTGGGCGGGCTGGACCTGGGAGTCCTCATCGTTCACCCAGATGTTGGCGCCCTCCTCGGTCCTAACCTTGACATCGATGGAGGATGCCCTGACGATGGTGCCGTTCTCGGGCGCCAGGATGGTGATCTCGGGCGGGGTCACGTCGTAGTAGAAGTCGATGGTCTCCACCGACGCTCGGTTGCCGGCCTCGTCGTAGGCGTCCACCAGCAGCTGGTTCTCCCCCAGCACCAGGTGGATCTCGACGCGCCAGCTGCCGTTCTCGTTGCCCACCGTCTCGTTGGCCAGCACCCCGTTGTCAATGACCTCCACCCGGGCACCTGGCTCGGTGTTGCCGAAGACCACGACCAGGGACCTGTTCACGTACGGGAAGTCCCGGTGGTCAGGGTCCGTCTCGACGTCAAGGTGCGGGGGGGTCCTGTCCACCACCACGGTGTACCGCTCGGTGGCCTTGTTCCCCGCCTCGTCCTCCAGGTGGAAGACGGTCACCTGGTCCCCCTCCTCGTCTCCCAGCGTTACGAAGCCGGAGAAGGAACCGTCTGGCTGCACGTCGAGGGACTCGCCATCCACCTTGATGGTGGTGCCGGGCTCGGTCCGCCCGATGACCAGCATCGAGTACTCCCTGGTGATGGAGCCGTCGGGGGGGTCGATGTCGATAATCCTTGGCTTGGTGGTGTCGATGGTTATGTCCCTGGTGACCTCGGCCCTGTTCCCGACCAGGTCCTCCGCAACGAAGAGGAGGGTCAGCTCGCCCTCGGGGAGGATCTCGGTCACCTGCCAGGGGTCCTGGATGGGGAGGTTGACGGGCGCACCCCCGTCCAAGGTGTAGAAGAACCTGCTGATGCCGGAGTGTATATCGGTGAGCCTGCCTCGGAACTCGACCTCGTTGGTGTTGTACACCGCTCCGTCGGCTGGCGCCATGACATTGATGACCGGCGCCTCGTCGTCAACGAACTCCACCTCGATGACGTGGTCGGGACCGATGGCCAGGTTCTCGACCTCCTCGTAGTTGTATCCCATGGACGCCGCGGCCTCGAAGGGGGCATTGACCACGGGGGGCTCGCCGTTGTGGTGCTCGAAGATGGTCACCAACCTCTCGGGCGAGAGGCCGTCCGGGCCCGTCACCTGCTGGTAGACCTTGTCCTGGTCGACATCGTGGATCTCCACGTCCGCCCCCTCCACTGGATAGAACACGCTGGCGAAGTAGACATGGAAGTGGACCGAGTTCTTAACGACTAAATGGCTGCCTAGATCCGTCTCGGTGGAACCCGGGACACTGGCGAACTTGCAGTCGGTGAAGCGGAGGTCGGAGCTGAAGAGGGCCTGTCCCTGCTTGTGGAAGCTCATGATCGTGCTGTTGGTCACGTGGACGTAGGAGTTGAGCTCCGAGGATACGGCGGTCCCCATGCCGGATATGGTCACCGCGTCTACCATCACCTTCGATGCGACTGCCCTCACGCCGAAGGTGTTGTCGCCGAAGCTGCCGGCCCCCAGGAAGGCATTGCCGCACTCGCTGTAGAGGATGCCCATGCTGTTGGCCAGGAACTCGTTGGGCCTGCTGAGGCCGAAGGAGGCTCCCTTGAACTCGATGCCGACGGTGTTGTCCTCGAAGGTGTTGTTGTCGATCACCGGAGAGGCGCTCGACAGGACCACGATGCCCCTGTTGCAGTCGGAGAAGGTGCTGCCCACCACGTACGCCCCGTCGCTCTCGAGGGTGAGACCCCTATGCTTGTCGGAGCCCCCCACGACCCCCAGGTCCCTCACGTCGCTGACCTGGATGGACAGGCGTCCAGAGTCCTTCACGTAGAAGGTCCAGGGCTCCGCCTGCACGCCAGGCGTGACGTCACCGGCCTCCAGGAGGCACGACTGGAGGATCAGGTACCCTCCCGGGTCCACCGTGATCCCGTACTGCCCAGGGGTCTCGGAGATGAACTTGAACTTGCACCTCAGGAACGATATCTGGCCGGTGCCAGTGACGGTGAGGTTGGCCTTCATGATGTACTCGTTGTCGATACCGCCCGGGTCGGTGGTGTTCACTATCCAGTCGGTGTCGATGACCTCCCTGGCGGCCGATGAGCCCTCCGAGAGGGCCATTACCGCGGTGAGAATCGCCAGCAGGGTGATCCCGAGCATCATCAGAAGGGGACGTATCGGGGGGATTGAGAACACCTCCAGTCCTTCCACGCTACGCATTGGGACGATTTTAACTTTTGCGGAACGCGATTATACTGGACGGCTGTTTTTTCTCTCGTGTGAAAATCAGGCCTGACTATGGAAACGGCGGGTATATAAGTGAATGTAATTATCAAAAAAGCGGTAGGATTCCATGTTAACTGGACTTGTGGTGGGTTTGTTCAACGACCCGACGCGTCTCAAGATCCTGAGCGTCACCAGCAAGGAGCCTAAGAGCGCGCGTGATATAGCCCAGTTGTTCTCGATACCCCTCGGCAGGTGCTATCGCAAGATAAAGAAGCTGGAGGAGGACGGCCTGCTGGCCGTGGTAGACCGGGAGCCCACAGAGGACGGCAAGAAGCAGAACGTGTACCTCTCCCAGCTCAAGATGGTGTCCATCACCTACGAGATCGGCCGTCTGACCATCAAGGCGGTGATCAACGGCCAGGCACCCCTGGAGTTCATCGAGGAGCTGGACCAGTACCTCTATCCAGAGGAGAACCCCAACTACGAGGGTTACGTCCTCAACTGAATCGACTGGGCCCTGTCGGTCTGGCATCCAACCTGCAGCTCGGGAGCTGCCGAGGCTCCAGGGCCTCACTCCACGAACCCGCAGCTGTCGCACCAGAGCCGTCCGTGGGCCGCCTCTATGGCCTTCTGGCCGCACTTGGGGCAAACCATGGCACCGGGGGCTCGGGTCTTCTTGAGCTCGGGTGCAGGGGTGCTGTAGGGGCCCACCTTCGCGGTCTCCACCTGGACCTCCTTGGCCTCTATCAGCTGGGGAGCGTCGCCCATCGTGGGTGCCGTGTCCACCCTAGCCTCCGCCCCGGCCTTGCCCTTGACCGTTCCACCCGCCGGAGCGGCAATGGGCTTGAACTCAGGTGACTTCTTCGCATACACGCCGTCGGGCCGCAGGTACATCTCCTCGTACGTGGGCGGCTCATCCTGGACCTTGGTGCGCTTGAAGGAGAGGGGTCGCAGCCTGCGCCGGGTCCTGGCGAGGATCTCCCGCTTGCGATCCATCAGGCCGATGTATCCGACGACCAGGAAGGCAAAGATGATGACCAGGGTGATGATGATCGCCATGTATGTCCAGTTGAAGGAGCCGGTCTCGGTGTCACCGTTGTCCCCGGTGGTGGTCCGCACGACGTTGACTATCCACTGGGACCTCGCGGGGGCGGTGAGGCCGTCCAGGACCTGAACGTCGATCTTGTACGCTCCCTCGGAGCCGGGCTCCGGGTAGAAGGTGAACTCGTTGAAGGTCTCGCCCTCCTGGACCTCGTCGTTCACCTCCCATGCATAGACCAGGATGTCACCGTTGGGGTCGTCGGCGGCGACGGTGAACGTCACCTGCAGACCCTCGTACAGCTGGAACTGCTCCTCGATGGGCAATCTCCCGGTTATCTGAGGGGATGCCTGAGGCAGCTTCTCGGTGGTGAAGGTGATGGAGTACACCCTTTCAAGCAGGTTCCCTGCCAGGTCCTTCGCCACGTCCGTCACTATCACCGTGTAGAGGGTCTCGTAGTCCAGTTCGAGGTCTGGCTTCACGATCAGCGTGTAGTCCTCGGCGTTGTACTGCGGTGTTGTAGGGATCTCCTCGAAGTCGGGGTCCTGGATGATGACGGCTCCCGCCAGCGAAGTGCTGTTCATGGGTTCGGAGAAGGTCACCTTCACCCTGGTGGTGCGATTGACGAACTGGGACTGGTCCGCCGGCTCGATGGCCACCATCCTGGGCGGGATCCGCTCCAGCTGGACAGTGAACTGGAAGACGTGGTCGTCGACCATGGTGTTTCCCGCCAGGTCCTTGACCGTCATTAACACCGTCACCTGGTAGGAATCCCCGTACCCGTAGCTGAACAACGGGTCGAAGGTGAGGCTCATGCCATCCTCGGCGGGGGTGGTGTTGCCGATAACGGGGTTCTCCAGGGCGTCGTGTACCACGATGCCGGTCTCGAGGGAGTCGATATCCATCTCCTCGCTGAACACCACGGTCACGGTGGAGTTTATCGGGACGTCGTTTCCCTTGTCCAACGGGGTCGTCGAGACGACCGTCGGGGGGGTCTTCTCCTTGGTGGTGTTGAAGGTCCACTGGAGGGGTTCCCGGAGGGGGTTGCCCACCAGGTCCTGGATGAAGGGGGAGACGGTGACCACGTAGAGCATGCTGAACTTCAGGGGCTCGTCGGGGGTTATTATGGCCTTGTAGGTGTAGTTGGCGTAAGAGATGCTCTTGTCCACTTGGAAGCCCCTTCCATCCTTCATAGTGATGTGGTTGTCCAGGTTGGACGATTTGATGTCCTCGCTAAAGGTGATGGAGATGAGAGCATTGACGACCACGCCGTTGGCGCCGTCACTGGGAGTGAAGTCGGCGACGTAGGGCTTCTCGGTGTCCGCGGCGGATACGATGGGTAGCGCGCCCATCAGGAGTAGCAGGACCAACGCCAACACGGCCAGGGACGTCATAGAACGCGTTCGGCGGTTACGGCTCAATTCGGGCCACATGGATTATTCCCCCAGAGCTACTGGATGATTGAGCAGGTACAACCTACCCAATACTTAAAAAGTTTGAAGGCTGAAGGGGGATATAAACCTTGGCCAATTGAACACCTGAACGCATCCCCAGACGGACCTCATCGCTACCCTTATGAGCCAAAAAGCCCTTCGGCGTTCACGTGACGCGTGCTAGACTGGTCGTGCTGGGAAGCTCCAGCTCGGGCAACGCCACCCTCGTGGAGGCCGAGGATGCCTCGGTCCTGGTGGACGTCGGGTTCTCGGCGAGGGAGGTGACACGGAGGTTGTCCCTGGTCGGGTCCGACCCTGCGGACATCGACGCGATCCTCGTGACCCACGAGCACACGGACCACGTCTCGGGGGTCCGGGTCCTGGCACGCCGCCACGGGATACCCGTCTACGGGTCGCCAGGCACCCTGAGGGCGGCCGCCAGGTACCTCGACGGTGTGGACGTGCGGCCCCGGTCCGTTGGCGAGCCCTTCGGCCACGACGGCTTCGAGGCCACGCTGGTCCCCGTCCCCCACGATGCCACCGAGCCCACCGCCGTTCGTCTCGAGATGGCGGACCGAAGGTTCCTCGTGGCCACTGACCTCGGCCACCTCCCCTGGTCGCTGCTGGAGAACGGCCAGGACATGGACGCCCTCGTCCTCGAGAGCAACCACGACGAGCGCATGCTCGAGAACGGTCCCTATCCCATCTACCTCAAGCGCAGGATCAGGGGGCCCAAGGGACACCTGTCCAACATGGAGGCCGCGGGTGCGTTGCGCGCGCTGCTGGGGCCAAGGACCCGTGGGGTCCTGCTGGGCCACCTCTCCCAGAAGAACAACAGGGAGGACGTGGCCCTCGAGACGGTGCTGGCGGGGGTCCCCGGCTCGGTGCGGGACGGGGTGGACATCCGTACCACCGCCCCCGACCGCATGGAGGCCATCGAGCTCTAGTGTGCATCAGGGGAGCTGGACGGCAAGCCTTTTCCACCAGAAGGTCGTAATGACCAGCGTGGCAGGAGAGGAGAAGGGGAAGGACGGACCTCAAGGTCCAGAGCTTGAGGGGGCTCACGAGGACGGGACCAGGTACTCCAGGAGCGAGTGGAGGGGCGCCGTGGCGCCCGCACTGGTGTTCGTCACCCTATTGATCCTGGTCCTCGTGGCCCACTACCTCCTCCGGGACACCGGGTCGGAATGGCATCCCCTTGATGACGTGGACGACTCCGGCTCGTTCGACCTCCCGGGCCGATACGAGGAGGAACTTACGGCATACGGGGCGTACGCCTACTCGATCAACGTCACCCTTGACAGGAGCGACCGACTGACCCTCTCCTACAGGAGCAACGGACCGCCCGACGGCATCCAGGTCAGGCTCCAACACCCCCTCCATCCCACCGACGGCATCGACGGGACCGGTGGTGCCGAGGTATTCTCCAGCTCGGCGGGAGGGAACGGTTCCATCGACTTCTTCACCCGCGAGGGTGGGGCGTACCAGGTGTACTTCTGGCATCCTGGGTCCGCACGGGAGCCCGGCCCAGGGGACGACCCGGACATCCACGTGACCGCCACGGTCACGTACGACCTTCAGGTGATAAGGGGTCACAGGCCCTGATCTACACATCGCAACGAAACTTAGGGTTTCCGAAAAATACTAATACGGTCATCATCGCTTCATCTTCTGGACAGACCGGGTTCGTGAAATGGCTAATATGAAGTGGAAACGACTTGGCACCGTTCTCTATGTCCGACGGTCGAACCAGGGCATTTGGGCTTCCGAACCCGAAAGCGGTGAGATCGTCCATGACGCCTGACACCTCCTTCAAAGGATACACCGTTGTCTCCTGCGGGACCCTCCGCAGAGAGCTGAACCACCTCAGGGAGACCGGGTTCCTTGACGCTGACGGGATACTCTACACGGTCCCGGGGCTCCACGAGCGCACCTGGGAGCTCGAGGACCAGCTCAAGGACAGGCTCTCGAAGGCACTGGAACGGTCCCCACGGGCCCTCGTGGTCTATGGCTCGAGATGCTACCTCCGCACCAAGGACGAGAGGAGCGTGGACGAGATCATCGAGGAGGTGGGCGGCGATGTGGTGCGCATAGATGCCAAGAACTGCATCGACGCCCTTGCCAGCTACAGCGACCTCAAGATGCTCGCCGGCGGGGAGAACCCGTACTGGCTGACGGCCGGGTGGTTGGACAACTGGAAGCTGATCTTCAAGGACTGGGACCTGGGACTCGCCAACGAGACCTTCCCGAAGCACGGCAAGGCGTTGCTGCTGGACCCCCTCGGCGTGTTCGAGGAGTACGCCATGAACAAGCCCGAGACGCTGCTGGAGTTCTCTGACTGGATGGGCATACCCCTTGAGCCCCAGCCTGTCGGGCTCGACCGTTTCATGCACCTGCTCGAGGAGTGCGTGGGGTAGGAACATTGACGTTGCCCAGCCCCGAGGAGTACCACGATGCGGAGGACCGCGAGGGGCGGCTGCTTGATCTGCTGGCCCCGAGGATCGACCCGGGCGACAGCGTCCTGGAGGCCGGGTGTGGCAGCGGTCGATGGGCCAACCGACTGGCCCGGGCCACGGGATGCAGGGTCCTGGGAGTGGATATCGATGGCTCTCGTTTCGACGAGGGCCGCGAGGAGGCGCGACGAATGGGCGTTGACCATGCGGTGGAGTTCCTTGAACTCGACATGGTCGAACTACCCATGGTCCTGGACAGGAGGTTCGACGTGGCGCTCTCGCTCCACTCGATGCACGAGTACGGGCGTCCGCACGAGGTGCTGCGGGCCATCCGTCACATCCTCGAACCTGGCGGGAGCATACTGGTCCTTGATTACATCAAGGGGTCCACGGCCGAGAGGATCTGGTCCGAGGGCTACTACACGCCCGGTGAACTGCGATCGCTCCTCGAGAGGGCGGGGTTCGAGCCGAGGGAAACGCTCCTCCCCTGGGGGCGCGAGCTCGCCCTGATAGATGCCCTGGGGCGCTGAACCCTCGATGCGAAGGTGCCTCCCGACTCGAAGGAGTCATGCTCCCCCTCCCACGGAGGATGGTTTTTCGGCCATCCCCAACGATGAAAAAACCGTGCCAACGGGATGAAAATCCCTCCCCCCCCCCCCCGATTGGCACAGTCACCGTCTGGGACTACTTAGTGGGGCTGCGTTTCATCAGTCGCGAGGGGGTGGTGGGTGGGCAAGAAGGTCCCCTTCGAGGCCAGGGTCCCCAGACCCACGCCCTGGCTGAACCATACGCTGTCGAGGGCTCTTCGCTTCCTCGCGGTAGGTTGGTATACATTTGCCGTGATGGTCTTGACCAGCTACATCTTGTTGATGTAGGGCATTATCCTTTGAATACCCAGACAGGGGAGGTTGGTGAAAGTGATTGCGTGGAACAGCCATGATACCCTATAGCGTCAAGAATCCGTTGGACTTGATTCGAGCAACTCATAGGGCTTTATATACTCGCCCCATGAGCCATGCTCGATCCATTC
>CBDUQW010000091.1:0-12916 GCA_965369625.1 uncultured Thermoplasmata archaeon
GATGACAATCCCGTCCCACCTGACCGATGCCTTCAGGACTTTTTACACACTGCCCGTACCGGGAGTGATGGAGGCATTGCATTGTCGAGCCATGTCTCAATGGCCCTGTCGTAGACTGTCGATGCACCGGTCGGAGTGCCGGTCCGACCTACAAGACCGGTGGAAGGCCCTAGGCCTTCTTGAGGTCCTTCTTGAGGGCATCGGCACCCTTGTCGGCAATCTCCTCAACGGAATCGGCTATCGAACCGCCGGCGTCCTGGATCTTGTCCAGGGGTCCCCCCGCAACGTCCTCGACCTTGGTGAAGAACTTGTCTCCCATGGCCTTGCCCTTCTCGACCATACCATCCGTGTGGGTCTTCTCGGCAATGTCACCGCCGATCTCCTTGGTCTTGTCAATGGCCTTGTCCACCCCTTCCTCGGCCTTCTTCCCAGTCTTCTTCAGGTCCTCGTCGATGTCACCCATAATACACAACTCCTTTCGAGGGAGATACGAATTCCCCCCACCTGATTAATAATTATCCCATGATAGGGGCTCACTCGACCGTGACGGACTTGGCGAGATTGCGGGGCTTGTCGATGGAGCAGCCCCGCAGGTGGGCCACGTGGTAGGCCAGCAGCTGGAGGGTCACCAGCACCACCACGGGGGAGAACAGCGGGTTGGTGCGCGGCACCGGGATGACCACGTCGACCAGCTTGGCCAGCTCCACGTCGTCCTCCAGGCCCACGGCGTAGACCGGGGCGTCCCGGGCGGAGACCTCCATGATGTTGCTGAGCATCTTGGGCCGGACGGGGTCGTCCACCACGATGGCCACGATGGGCGTATCGGCGCCCACCAGGGCGATGGGACCGTGCTTCAGCTCACCTGCCGGGTATCCCTCGGCGTGGATGTAGCTGATCTCCTTGAGCTTGAGGGCACCCTCCAGGGCGGAGGGGTAGTTGATGTTCCGGCCGAGGAAGTAGACGTCGCTGGCCTCGTGGATGGTCTCGGCGACGCCCTTGATGAGGTCGCGGTTGTTGAGCACCTGCTGGACCTGGGAGGGCATGCGCCTCAGCTCCTCCCGTAGCACCCTGAGCTTCTCCGCCCCTATCGTGCGGCGCTTGGCACCCAGGGCGATGCCCAGCAGGTACAGGGCGATCAGCTGGGTGATGAAGGTCTTGGTGGCGGCAACGCCGATCTCGGGACCCGCCCTGGTGTAGATGGTCTGGTCCGCCTCCCGCGTGATGGTGGAGCCCACCACGTTGGTGATGGCGAGGGTGGACGTGCCCCTCCTCTTGGCCTCACGGACGGCGGAGATGGTGTCGATGGTCTCGCCGCTCTGGGTGATGGCCACCACCAGGGCCGACTCCCGGGCCAGGTTGGAGTACCTGTACTCGCTGGCCATCTCCACCGTGGTGTCGATGGCCGCCAGGGACTCCAGGATGTACTTGCCTATGAGGCCCGCGTGATAGGAGGTGCCGCAGGCGATGATCTTGATCTTGTCCACGTCCGATGGGGCGAGGGCCGCCAGGTCCTCCTCGGCGATGCGACCCATCATGGAGTCGAGGATGGCCTGGGGCTGCTCGAAGATCTCCTTGAGCATGAAGTGCTCGAAGCCGCCCTTCTGGGCGTCCTCGATGGTCCAGTCCACGGTGTGGACGGGTCGCTCCACTGCGTTGCCGTCCAGGTCGGTGATGTGGAACTCGCCTCGGCCCAGGACCACCACGTCACCGTCCTCGAGGAAGGTGAACTCGTTGGTGAAGGGGAGGAGAGGCGTCACGTCGGAGGCCATCACTCCCTCGCCCGACGCGGAGACCCCCACCACCAGCGGGTTCTCGTGGCGCGCCGCCACGAGGATGTCGGGGTGGTCCCGGTGGATAACGGCGACGGCGTACGAGCCCACCACCTTGCGAAGGCCCGTCCTGACGGCCTCCACAAGGTCGCCATCGTAGCTCTCCTCGAACAGGTGGACCAGCGTCTCGGTGTCCGTCTCGGAGACGAACTCGTGACCCTTGGCAATCAGGTCCTCCTTCAGGGCCCCGAAGTTCTCGATGATGCCGTTGTGTATGATGGCCAGGTCTCCGGAGCAGTCGGTGAAGGGGTGGGCGTTGAGGTCCGAGGGCCTCCCGTGGGTCGCCCAGCGGGTGTGGGCAAGGCCTATGAAGCCGGTCACCTCCTCCAGCTTCTGCTCGAGGGCGGCTATATGCCCCTTGGACTTCTGTACGGTCAGGTCCTCTCCCAGTACGACGACCCCGGCCGAGTCGTAGCCCCGGTACTCCAGGTGCTTGAGCCCCTCGATGAGTATGGGAAGCGCGTCCCTGTGGCCGTTATAGCCCACGATACCGCACACCGACCTCAGACCCCCTCAGATCACCCTGCTGCTGTCTGGAATGTCCCGGCTTATCCTGTTGTGGGCCTCGATGTGGCAGTACGCGCCTATGGTGCGGCCCGCGTCCACCACGACCCGGCTCGATATCTCGCAGTTCTCGCCCACGATGGTGCCGATCTTGTCGATCTGGACCAGCTCGTTCTCCATCAGGAGGAGCTTGGGCTCCGCCGACGTGACGAAGTGGGTGGCTATGGTGGAGCCCTCGTCCAGGATACTGTGGGAGATGTAGGACTGTCCCCCGATGGCCACGTTGTCCATGATGATGCTGTTGCGGACCTCGGTGAAGGGCGAGATGGTGACGTTGTCGCCGATGGACGTGGTGGGGTAGATGACCACGTTGGGTCCGATCTCGCAGCCCTCCCCGATGGCCACGGGCCCCTTGATGTAGGTGCCGGAGCGGACCACCGTGCCCTCACCGATGCTGACGGGGCCCGCGATGGTCACGTTGGGCTCGATGGTGCCCGCCTTCTGTGTGGTGGTGTCCGGCAGGATACGGGCGTTGAGGTCCAGCAGGTCCCAGGGGAACACCACGTCCAGCCACAGCCCGTCGGTGAGGGTACCCTTGACATCGAAGCCCTCCTCGATGGCCGTCTGGACGGCCAGGGTGAGCTCGAAGCGGCCCTCGCCCACCTCCCTCTCCAGCAGGTCGAGGAAGCTATGGGAGAAGTGGTAGATGCCGGTGGATATCAGGTTGGAGATGCGCCTGGGGGGTTTTTCCACGATCTTCGAGACGCGGTCGCCGTCCAGCTCCACCACGCCGTACTTGCCGGGCTGGGCGTGCTCGGTGACCAGGACGGTGACGTCACTGCGGGTCTCCAGCAGCTGGTTTATCATCCTGCCGTCCAAAATGTTGTCCCCCGGCACGACGACGAAGTCCCCGTCCAGGTGGTCCCGCGCCGTCAGCAGCGCGTGGCCGGTGCCCAGCTGGCGACGCTGCTCCTCGTAGGTGATCGAGATGCCGAAGTCCGAGCCGTCCTCGAAATAGGTCTGGATCCGCTCCTTCTGGTACCCGACCACCATGACGATGTCCTTGATCCCCACCTCCCTCAAAGCATCGATGGCGTACTGCAGTATGGGCTTGTCGCCCACCCTCAGCATGACCTTCGGCCGGGATATGGTCAGGGGCCTGAGCCGGGTTCCCTCTCCAGCAGCAAGTATGACCGCCTTCATCTCGCGTCCTCCATCAACGAAGTCACTTCCCTGGGCCTCACCGTTGTCTCGCGATGATCTCCTCCAGCACCGCCACCGGGACGTCGGGCCTTATGGACCTGACGGCCCGCTCGAACAGCTCCAGCTGGGACCGGAACGTCATGTCGTAGTGGTCGTCGAAGCCATCGATGGACTCTAGGCGCTTGATCATGATCCGGACCTGTGCCTCGGAGATCTTCGCGATGGAGTACGTCGACCGGTCGTGCTCCTTGTCGATACGGCTCTTGAGCCGGCCGAGGGCCGTCGCGAAGTAACCCAGCTTGCGAGCCCTGTCCGACCCGATGTTCTTGACGATGCCGCATTCCTTGCAGAAGGGCTTGTGCTGTACAGGCACGCGCTCCACCATCGGGGAAGAGGGAGGGAGCCATTCCATCTCGGCGTAGGGGCAATCCTCGTGCTTATGCTTCCCCAGGGGACTACGGACCATGGAGGACCCAATCCCATGTAGTTCCTACCAGTACTTATAGTTTCTGAGTTCCAGCCGATGGCCAGCGTACCTTCCCGTGGGTCATGGTGACCCCCATGCGAGGCCCCCGAAGGGAGTGTCCGGAGGGCCCGAAACGTCCAAATACCGTAGGGCTCCATCCCACGGGCGAGGTCCATGGCACGCTACACCGCACTCATACCCGCAGCAGGCTCGGGGGTCCGTCTCCGTCCGTTCACCTTCACCAGGCCCAAGCCCCTCGTCTTCGTCGCGGGCAAGCCCATCATGGGCCACATCCTCGACGGACTGGTGGGCGTGGTGGACGAGGTGACGGTCATCGTAGGCTTCATGGCTGACAAGGTGGAGGGGTACTGCCGCGAGGCCTACGGGGACACCTTCACCTTCAACTTCGTCCACCAGGAGGACCTGCTTGGCCTTGGCCACGCCGTGCTTCAGGCCAAGGGGACGGTGCCCGAGGGAGGTCTGCTGATCACCCTGGGGGACGAGATCTTCGGCATGGCATACGCCGACATGCTGGCCATCCACGGCTCCAACATGCCTCGGGACGCATCGATAGGCCTCAAGGTGGTGGACGAGCCCAGCAAGTACGGCATCGTCGAGCTGGAGGGGGACGACACCATAGTGGCAATGGTGGAGAAGCCCGAGGAACCCACCAGCAACACCGCCCTCGCCGGTGTCTACATCTTCGAGAGCGCCTCGACGCTATTCACCGCCCTCGAGGAGATCGTGGCCAAGGACATCCGCACCAGGGGCGAGTACCAGCTCACCGACGCGATGCAGCTGATGGCCCAGGGTGGGAAGGTGTTCAAGGGCTTCGTCATCGACAGGTGGTACGACTGCGGTCGACCGTCGATGCTGGTGCGCGTCAACCGTCGCCTCCTGGAGGACCTCCCACCCGCCAACCACGTGGCCGCCGACACGGTGCTGGAGGACTCCGTCGTGGTCCCCCCTGTGGCGATGGAGGGCGGTTGCGTGGTCAAGCGCAGCGTTGTGGGTCCCTACGTGAGCTTGGGGAGGGACAGCAAGCTGCGAGACTCGGTGATCGCCAACTGCATCGTCGGTGAGGGCTGCGACGTCCGGAACATGGTGCTGAGGGATAGCGTGCTCGCCGACCGGGTCGAGGTCCGCGGGAAGAGCCACAGGATGACGGTGGGTGAGCAGACCCTCATCGACATGGAGTGACCGAGGGCGACCGCAAAGGATACCTCTGGGAATGGGCCAGTCAAATTATAATACTCGCACCAGCATACGTTCGTCCGTCAATGTCACCAGAAGACGGGGTTCTGGGGGAACTAGTATTCGATAGCGATCTTCTGTCGTCGAAGGTCTCGAGATATTTCGCCATCGAGGAGACATTCCCTCAGCAGGATGCTGTGGGCTTCGCCATCGAGGCGGACATGGGTACCCTCGAGGAGGACTTCGACGGGTTGAGACTCGAGCTGATGGACCTTGATTACCTACCCTCCATCGTCCAGGAGGGGTCTCAGACCTTCATCCACGTGACCTGGCGGCCAAGGGACCGACCTGCTCATATCGGTCTCAAGATCCTCCTCCTCCTCGCCACGACCGTCGCCGTCACCGTGGTGGGATCGTTGTTCGTTTCCAGCTACTATGATATTGATCTCTTGAGCACGGGGGCCGTCTCGAGGGGGCTGCTCTTGTTCGCCCTTCCCCTAATGCTGATCGTGGGTATCCACGAGCTCGCCCACTATTATATTGCCAAGAGGTACGAGGTGTCGATCTCCTTCCCGTTCCTGATCCCATCGTTGACGATCTCGGGGATCCTCGGAACGATAGTCTCCATCCGGGGTCCCGTCCCCTCCAGGCGGGCGATGATGGATATCGGCTTCATAGGCCCCGCCGCAGGTTTCCTCGCGGCCATGCTCGTCACCCTTATCGGGCTGTCCCTGACCGCATCGGACCCTCAACCGGCCGGAGATGACGCCTCGAACGTCGCGGTCCTGGGCATACCCATCATATTCAGGGCCCTGGAGTACATTGTTCCCATTCCCGAGGACACCCTTATACATCCGACGACCTTTGTAGGCTGGGTGGGGTTCATGGTGACATTCTTCGTCCTCCTTCCCATCGGGGGACTGGACGGAGGGTACATCGCCAGGGCGTTTTTCGGAAAAAAGGTCAAGTGGGTGGGTATTGCAATATTGATAGTGATGGCGATCACCCTTGTGGTCACAAGGTATTGGGGTACAATATGGTCGATAATGTTGCTCCTGATTCTCCTGCTGGTCTGGAAGGTCCCCCCTCCCCTGAACGACAGATCGCCTCCACCCCACAGTCGGATCCTGGTCGGGCTTGCCACCGTGGTGATGCTGGTCATTTGCTTTGTGCCTGCTTCCATCGTCCTGACCGAGCTGGACCCACAGATCGAACCTGCCTTCGAACATCCCGTTCTCCATGTCGGGCAGGACACTGAGGTGAACAATACCATCGTGATAATCAACAGCGGCAACACGAAGATGGACGTCTGGTTCCGGCTCCAAAGTTCCCACGGGTGGGACGTGACCTTCGATGAACGGATCACGTTCTTGGAAGGACACGGCATGTGGAGCATGCCCTTCACGGTCCCCAAGGACCGATCGACCAACTTCACCAGCTACCTCGACATGGCGGTGATACCTCCTCGGGATGCTGATCTGGGAGAACGTGTGGATTTCGTGGTCGAGATACGGGTTGACGACAGCAATGGCGATCCAGTGACCCACACCATCCGATTCAGGGCGATCGTGGGCTGGATCGAACCCCTGGAGGTACCCAAGGCGGCAACCGTCAAGGTAGGCCAGGTGGCTGGTTTCGACGTACAGTTCAAGAACCTGGTAACCAACGGGTCCGAGGGCAGCACCCGCTTCGACCTGGACCTTAACATCGACGGCGACATTGATCGCACCCTCACCGAGAGCGACATCGAGAACATGACCCCTCATGAAATCGCCACCACACCACCCCTATCGCTCATCGAACTTGGGAACAACGAAACTGCAGAGCTCGTCGTATGGGTGTACGTCACCCCAGGGACCCCAGTGGCATCTAACCTGACGGTGCTGCTGAAGGTCTCCCCGGAGGGTGCACCTGGTTCCCTTGACACGATCGAATTCCCGCTCAGTGTGGATACAACAACCCACAAGGTGGCGATACGGATCAACAGCCCTTCATGGGAATTCAATGAGGATGAGACGAAGAACATCACCTTCGAGCTGAGATCCTATGGCAACGTGGACATCGAGGTCGATCTGTTCTACGACCTAATTGGTGACAATGCCTTCGAGTTCGTTACCGATCCCGTTGATAATGTGGTCGTACAACGCGGTGGACGCCTATCCCTCTCGGTGGAGCTGAATGCAAGGGGTGAGTTGTACGACGAAGCGACGCTTACGATAGAGGCTAGATACGGCGATGACCAGATCTCATCTGAAAAAACATCCCTTTCTATCGTTGGCACATAGATACGGATGTGAAAGGGACAAATTATTTCCCTTTCTTCCCTTGGGACATATTCAGGCCAGGGATAGCTACCTTTCACCAGAATAAGGGGTTAAACGTTATATAATGGCATCAACATGGAGAAAATGGCCATGCAGCCTGAACCCTTCCAGGAGGAGGACCTGGGATTCACGGTCAACCTCCTCCGATCGACCATCCAGAGGTACTTCATTGTCAACGACGTCCGGTTCGACAGGGAGGCCTTCGCCTTCTTCATCCAGCTGGACCCCCGGACGCTGGAGCAGAACTTCGATGACATGCGAAGGGAGATGCTGGACCTGGGGTACATTCCCATGCTCCTCAAGGAGCGGCCGGGCCATATAATCTACGTCACCAAGATCCCGCCAAGGGAGTTCCGGGGCCTGGGCGTGAACATCGCCCTGCTCATCGCCACCATCTTCTCCACGATCTTCGCGGGCATGCTCTTCGTGTCCGCCTACGAGGACCTTCCGTTCTGGTCGTTGCAAACAGCCGGTCTGGGTGCCCTCTACTTCGCCCTCCCCATCATGGTCATCCTGGGCGTTCACGAGATGGGTCACTACCTGATGGCGAAGAAGCACCGTGTGGCGGCATCCCTGCCCTTCTTCATTCCCGCCCCCACGATACTGGGGACCTTCGGTGCCTTCATATCGCTTCGGGAGCCCATCCACTCCAAGCGGGCCCTCATCGACATCGGCTTCGCCGGACCCATCGTCGGCTTCGTGGCCGCGGTGTTCGTCACCATCCTGGGATTCAAGATGAGCGGCTGGGACCCACACTACGTGGGTGACGACGCCTCGGAGTACATGATCCTGGGCATTCCCATCATCTACGCGGCCTTGGCATACCTGGTGCCCACGCCGGAGGACGTCCTCATCCATCCCACCGCCTTCGCAGGCTGGGTGGGGTTCCTGGTCACCGCCATCAACCTCCTCCCGGCGGGCCAGCTGGACGGGGGCCACATCACCAGGGCCCTGTTCGCCGACGCGTCCAAGTACGTGGGTATCGCCACCATCGTCGCCATGGTGCTCATCAGCTGGTACACAGGGTACTGGGGATGGATAATCTTCGTGTTCTTCATACTCCTGGTGCTCAACCACCCCCCTCCCCTCAACGACATCTCCCCCGTGCCCCCCAACCGATGGTTCGTGGGGGCGGCCACACTGGTCCTCCTGGTGGTGTGCTTCGTGCCGGCTCCCTTCATGCCGGCCGACCTCGATCCCGACCTGGACGTGACCTTCGAGGTGCCGGAGGTGAACGTGGGACCGTTCAACAACACGACGAACAACACCCTGGTCATATACAACGCAGGCAACACCAACGTGGTCATCAAGATGAGGTTCCAGGACACACACGACTGGAACGTCGCATTCGACGAACGTGTCAAGTTCAAGAAGGGCTACACCAATTGGAGCGAGCCCTTCACCGTGCCCAAGGACAGGTCCACCAACTTCACCACCCTCCTCAACATGTCCGTGGGGCCACCCAAGTGGGCCGTGGGCGGGGACCGGGAGGACTTCGTGCTGGAATTGGAGTACTCCAAGGGCGATGACAGGGTCAGGGAGACCCCCCACTTCCGGGCCGTGGTGGGCTGGATAGAGTCCGAGGTGCCCGATGACGCCTTCGTGGCGGTCGACTCGGTGAAGGGCTTCGAGGTCTCCTTCAAGAACCTGGTGAAGAACCTGACGGAGGGTGACACCCGGTTCGACCTGGACCTCCATATCGATGGCGATCTCGAGTACACCCTGACCGAGGGCAACATCAAGAACATGACCCCGGAGGACGTGGCCCTCACGCCACCGCTGCAGTACATCGACCTGGGCAACAACGACACTGCCGAACTGCTGGTATGGGTGTACCCGCCTCCTGGCACCACGGAGGTCACGGGCCTCCGTGTGATGCTCAACGTGACACAGGAGGACGTCCCCGCGTCCCTGACGACCATCGGGTTCCTGCTGGACGTGGCGTTCATCAACTACGACGTGAGCATCTCGACACCCTACCTGGTGTGGAACTTCACCGAGGAGGAGACCAAGAACGTCACCTTCAAACTGGTGTGCCACAGCAATATCGACACCGAGGTCGTTATCAATTACACCTTCACGGGCGACGAGGCCTTCGAGCCCGCAGAGGAGTTCCCCGAGACCCTCACCCTGCGGCCCGACGAGGTCAGGGGGCTCACCCTGAGCCTCTTTGCCAGCGGGAACGTGGGTGACATCACGGAGCTCACGGTGGAGATATCCTACGGCCTCAACCAGGGGTCCTCTGTGACGACGGAGCTCTGGATCGTGATCATCAGCTAGCGGCGCCGCGCCCTCGTTGCCACGGCCGCCACCACGATGAATGCCAGGAGTGCGGTGAAGGACGCCATGCCCGGAGTCTCCTCCGTCTCGCCCACGTGGCCTTCCCACAACAGCTTGCCGATGTCGGTCCTGTACTCCTTCGGAAGGTCCGCGTAGAGGCCCTCGAAGGTGATGTTCGTGGGGTCGTCGGTCCGGCTGATGGTGATGTTGAGGTCACCGTCCACGTAGAACAGATGGTGGGCCTCCCCGGGGAATATCGCGATCGAGCCGACCTCCTCATCCTGGATATCACCACTGGACACCAGGATTGCTGTAACGTAGGCGGTGGAGTTGGGAGCGCCCTCCTCCAGGGAGACGTTGACGGCGATGCCGTCACTGAGGCGGCCCGAGAACTCCATGACGGCGCCGTTGTCGTCGACGTGGTGCTCGATGAGGCTCGGGCCCATCTCGATCTCCAGGCCCTCCTCGATGGTGAGGTTCTCGTCCAGCTGGGTTGCGTTGCCCACGACGAAGTAGATGCCCGTCAGGTCGGGCAGGGTGGCCACGAAGACGGGGACACACTGGTGCTGCTCGTAGTATTCCAGGTCGTAGGTGGCGGTGCGGAGGCCCACGGTGGTGGGGGGCACCTCCACCTTGCGGCCCGGGAACTCGCCCACGCCCTCGATGTCCCAGCTGTACTCGGGGTGCTCGTCGTGCAGGTCCGTCTCCACGTCGGCGCGGGGTCCCTCCAGCTCGCCCCCCTCGTCGGGGACGAAGAACATGCCCTCGGAATCCACCTCGATGGTGAAGTCGCCATGGGGCGGAGGGTCCTTCACCTCGATGCAACCGGACACGGCCAGGAGCAGGGCTACCGAGGATGCCAATACCAGTAGGTTGAGGGACGCCGGTCGGGGCACGCCCTGGGTAACGCCATGCCCTATAAAAAGGGTTACGCGCCTGACCAGAATCCGAGGATAAAGTTTAACTACCAAAGGGCCATTTTGCCAAAATGCCCTTGGAGGCTATGGTTTCATGAATAGCCAACCGATCTCACAGGTGCCTGAGGGACAGGTACCAGAACTGCCCGTCGAGGTCACCGAAGCCGACTATCCGGAGATATCCGACAGGTTCGCGTTCCTGGTCATCGACTGCTGGGCCCCCTGGTGCGGCCCCTGCAAGCAGATCACCCCCATGGTGGAGCAGCTGCACGACCAGTACAAGGGCACCATGACCTTCGGTTTCCTCAACACCGACGAGAACCAGGAGCTGGCCATGGAGTTCGGCATCATGGGCATACCCACCGTCCTGGTCATCAAGAACGGCCAGCACGTGGACTCCCTGGTGGGAGTGATGCCGAAGGCCGAGATGGAGCGCAGGCTCAAGGGCCTTCTGTGAGCTGAGGTCGCGACCCCCGGCCGCACTTTTCTCTCGTTTCCGACCTACGGATGCAGTGCGCATTGGTCGCAGAAGTAGATCAACCTGTCCTCCTCGTCCAGAGTGAGCACCCCTGTAACACAGAGGAGCTTGCAGTCTGCGACGCAGGGTAAGACCTTATCGTCCGTGCCGTTCACCCCTGGGCCCAGTTCCCGACTGGCAAGCTAATACATTGGACGGTCCAGGTATATAGATTTTACCCGTTCCCGGGCCCCTTTCGCCCCTCCGCGGCCTCCCCCGGAGGCAGGTACATCGCGTTGGCCTCCAGCAGCTCCGCCTCGGGGTTGAGGGCCTCGTCGACCACGAAGGTGGACCCGGTCACCACCACGGCGCCCCCATCGCCGGCCCGTTCGAGGGCCTCCTCGATGGCATCCCTGGGGCTGTCGACCACCGTCCCGGTGCCGGTCCCCTCCCCCAGGCCCTCCCAGGCGGCCAGGAGGGTCTTCGGGTCCGCGCCCCGGTACCGGGAGCGGGTGAACACCATGGCGTCCGCCACGTCCTTGAGGGGGGCCAGGACGTCCGCCGCCTCCTTGTTGTCCGCAAGGCCGATCACGAGCACCGTCCTCCTGTCCGCCAGCTCCTCGGAGATGGTGGCCGCCAGGGCCCTGGTCTTGGCCGGGTTGTGGGCCACGTCGGCGTAGAGGCCTGGCCTTACCTCCTGGAACCGGGCCGGCATCTGGGTCGTGGCGAGGGCGGACCGGCAGTCCGTGGCGGGCAGACCGGCGACGTCGAGGGCGATGCTCAATGCCAGGGCGGCGTTGTGCCGCTGGTGCTCACCTCGCATGGCCAGGGGCCAGTCGGCGCCCCGGAACCTCAGGGTCCCACCGGGACCCCGTGCGCCCTCTACGATGTGAAGGGGGGCCTCCGCCGCCTCGGCCTCCCTCCGGATCACATCCAGGACATCCTCGTCCCTCGCCGTGGTGTAGACCGGCACCCCGTGCTTGATGATCCCAGCCTTGTGGTGGGCGATCTGGCCAAGGTCGTCGCCCAGCTGATGCATGTGGTCGAGGCTCACGTTGGTGATGGCCGAAGCCTGGGGCTCCATGACGTTGGTCTGGTCGTACCTTCCGCCGAGGGCGGTCTCGACCACCGCCCAGGTGGCCTCCACCTCCAGGAACCTCACGAAGGCGCAGGCCAGGATGACCTCCGGGAAGCGGAGGGCGAACCGCTCGTCCTCCTCCACCAGGCGCTGGCAGGTGGCCTCCACCCGCTGCTCGTAGACACGGACGAGGTCCTCTCGTGAGATGGGCTCCAGGTCGATCCTGATGCGCTCGCGGAGGTCGAACAGGTGGGGGGAGGTGACCAGGCCCGTGCGGTGGCGCCGGGAGAGCATCGCGGCCAGCATCCAGGCGGTGGAGCCCTTCCCCGACGTCCCGGCAACGTGAACGACCCGCACCTCCCTCCATCCAGGGACCGCGCGGTCTAGGAACTCCCGGGTCACCTCGATGCGCTCCAGCCGCTGTTCGCTCGTGGGGACGAAGACCTCGGCCCTTCCGAGGAGATGGCCCGGCATGTCGTATATGCGGTCCACCGTGTCCAGGTAGCTCCTCGGTTCCATGACATCCCGCCTGGTGGTTTCAACACCCGGTCGCCAGGGAGATGGTGGCGGGGCCAATTCAACCTTTCCATGGGGTGTCTGGACGGATGGGGCCTTGGGACAAAATTACCGGGTTGGGAGTTCCAGAGAAATGCGGTCATCATCC
>CBDUQW010000092.1:0-12851 GCA_965369625.1 uncultured Thermoplasmata archaeon
CAGGTAATTATGTCCCGATATGCATTACATCCAACGGTTTCTTGACGCTATAGCCTTTATCACTTCGGCAAATGTGCAATATTATATATCCATAGGCCCTATCTACAAAGCGACTCTGGGGGTAGCAATCTGCGGTCCAGTACCGTGGCCCCCCGGAACAAAGGGGTTTCCGCCAATGGAACGAGATTCGGAATGGATGAAGGGGTTCTTTAAGAAGTTATTGAAGAACACCCTGGTGGTCATAGTCATCGTGCTCCTCATCGGTGTCGTCATCGGTGTGGCCGTCACCTACGAGCCAGCCCCGGAGGAAGAGGTGAAGATGACCGCGGTCCCCACCGCCACGCCCACGGTGGTGAGGGTGGGAGAGGCCATCAACTTCAGCTCCGCGGAGTGCACCGGGGCCATCGTGGCCTACGAGTGGGACTTCGGGGACGACACGACCAGCACCGACCCCAACCCCACCCACGTCTACGAGTACCCGGGCTGGTACAACGTGACCCTCGTGGTCAGCGACAAGTACGACTATTTCACCAAGGACATAATCTGCGTGGGCACCCAGCGCGAGGACTTCGAGAGCACCGAGAACCTGGGAGTGAGCTGGGACCTGCGTCCCCGCTACATCAGTAGACGGTGGGACTATTGCTACATCGCACCCAACATCGGCCACCCGACGTCCGATATCTTCTGCAACCTCGAGAACGCCGTCGGCACCTTCGAGTTCGAGGTCATGTTCTGGGTTGACTGGCCCGATGGCGGATGGGATTACGACACGGTCTACTCGACGCTGGAGGTCGGGCAAGGGGGCCAGCTGGGGTTCGCATGCACCATTGACCCCGACGACCTCCCCGAGGGCTCCGAGATCTGCTGGGTCGATATAGAGTTCACGCTCACAATCCGGGAGGGCGTGTTCACCAGCGGCGAGTGGGGGCTTATCGCTGAGTACCCCATCGAGGGGCTGACACCACCCTACTGAGCCCCTCTAACTTCCCAACTTTTCGGTAATAGGTATCCTGCGTGGTCTTTAGCATTCACTTGATTTCATCTCAGTCCAAATTGTCCTATGATAAGGAATGTTCGCGGGTCTTCGGGGAATGATGCCGACGATAGCGGGATTCAGTAGATTCTAGGATTGTCGGAAAGTCTCATATTTTACTGGGCAGTACAGTGATGGAACCAATGGCGATAGAGTACGTCCGGAACGGACGTTGGGAGGTCATTCTCTGCTAACATGAGCCAGCAGGCTCATGCTGCACCCGGAGGGTGCTTTATTTTGGTAGGAGGCGCTAGGGCAACCCCTGGTCACGTCCTCCTGCGCATCATCACGAGTATTGCGACGAAGATGACGGCGGCGATGGCGATCCATATGCCGAACCCGGGGGTGCTACTGCTCCCGGCGTCGATCCTCACCTCAAGGATGGTTGTTTGCGTGTTGCCGAACCTGTCGGTGGCCCTCACAGTTATCGTGTGCTTACCGTTGCTGACATCCTTGAAGGTCAGGTTCCCATAATCGTCCACTTCGAGGTAGTTACCGTCATCGAGCCGCACCTCGAGGCGGGCCAAACCGGAGGCGTCGGTCGCGCTACAGGAGACCATGAGCCTCGATGAGCGGACCTTGGAGCCGTTCTCTGGTGCTACCACCGAGATGGTCGGTCCGATGGTGTCGACGATGGTCCATGTATCGTTGATAGGGGGCGCGTCCTCGCTATTCCCCGCGTTATCAAGGGCCTTGGAGTAGAAGAGGTAAGTCCCATCACCCCCCGTACCGGAGGTGTCGAAGTCCCACACGGCCGGAAGGGACCTGGCCAGACCGTACAGGGTCCAGACGCCACCATCCCTCTGGTACCACAGCTCCACCCTCTCGATGCCGTTCGTGTCCGAGGCG
Source organism: uncultured Thermoplasmata archaeon (assembly GCA_965369625.1). Taxonomy (GTDB): domain Archaea; phylum Thermoplasmatota; class DTKX01; order DTKX01. The sequence continues at coordinate 1,883 of CBDUQW010000092.1, forward strand.
TCCGCCCGTATCTCGAAGGGCACGCTGGTCTGGTGGTCAGGCAACGCACTGACCTTAGAGACAGCAGCGATGGTGTCGACAGCCGTCCCTGTGTCTTTGTCCGATGGCGCATCTTCGACGTGGCCCGCGACGTCCACTGCCCAAGTGTAGAACTGGTAGTCGCCGTCACCGCCCGTTCCCGACGTGTCGAAGGCCCAGCTGTACGGCACCGATGTGGCAGCCTCGTACAGGGTCCAAGTACCTCCGTCCTTATTGTACCAGAGCTCCACGCTGGCCACGCCGCCCACGTCGAAGGCGCTCGCTGTGATGGCGATGATGGCGTTCGTGGAGTAGGTCGGCAGTCCGTCGACAATAGAGGCCGGTGCTTCCGTGTCCAGGATGGTCTGGGCGTCGGCCTCCGTCGGCACGTCCTCTCGGTTGCCCGCCACGTCCCACGCCCTCGAGTAGAACTGGTAAGTGCCGTCGCGCCCGGCCGCCGACAGGTCGACCGTCCACCGCAGGGGGGGAGAGGTGTCGATCTGGTGCTTGGTCCAGTCACCGTCGTCCCGACGGTACCAGAGCTCGGCCCGCTCGATATCGATGGGGTCCTGGGCGGTCGCGGTGACGGTGAGCTTGCCGCCCGTGAAGTAGGCCGTGAGGGCATCCACCTTGGTCACGGGTGCCGTAGTGTCGACGGTCGTCCGCGTGTCGTAGTTCGGGGGCGCGTCCTCCAGGTTCCCCGCGACGTCCCGCGCCCTAGAGTAGAACTCGTACCTCCCGTCCCCGCCTGTCTCGGAGGTGTCCATGGTCAGCAGGTCTGATTGTGACCCTGCCTCGTCGAACATGAGCCATTGTCCATCGTCCCTCTTGTACCACAGCTCGACCCCGGAGACGCCGTTCAGGTCGGTTGCGCTCACCAAGATGTCGAACGTGACCTCGGTCGTGAAGGGGGGGAGCTGACCCAGCGACGAGACAGGGGCGATGGTGTCGACCAGGGTGTGGGTGTCGTTCGCCGAGGGCGCGTCCTCGTGGTTGCGCGCGACGTCCCATGCCCTCGAGTAGAACTCGTACATCCCGTCGCCTCCAGTGGTCGAGGTATCGAAATCCCACGATATCGGGAGGGCGTCGTCCGTCCCATAGAGCGTCCACGGTCCCCCGTCCCTGCTGTACCACAGATCGACCTTGAGGATCCCGCTTTCCAGGTCCTCAGCGGTGGCCCTCACCGTGAGGATGCCGGTCGTTGTGATCGATGGTAGGGTCTCGATGCTGGAGAATGGTTTGTCGATCTCGCTCACGGAGAGGTCCCACACCTCGGACCATCCCGCGGAGGCGCTCGGGGGCGTCGAGTACCTTGCCATCACCCTCCAGTAGTACTTGCCGAGGGAGAGCTGTTGGCCGTGGGCGTAGCTGGTGGAGGTCGTCACCTCGGACGCCAACGTGGATGCGAAGTCAGGAGCGTCATCGAGCTCGATCACGTAATCGACGACGTCGCCGTTCGTCGTGGAGGTGTGGAGGTCCAACCACCTTAAGGTCGGAAGGTCCTCGTCACCTTTGGCGAGGGAGTTGTTCGCGGGGGCCACCGGCTGTGCTACGCTCATCGGGACGGGGGCGTCGACGAGGCCTGCCACTGTGCTCTTACCCGAACCTTGGCCTCCACTGGCCCCTCCGCCGCCAGGGCTCGCGGTGCCATCGCCCGCCTCGCCCCGGGCGACTGTGAACACGCAGGTCCTGGAGATGCTCGGGGGCCGGCTCGGCCAGTCCACGGTCGCGCTCCCCCCTCGACCGATGCTCCCGGATACGTAGCACTTCCCCCCGTAGTTGTCAGCAATCTTGGTGGCACCTCCCGCGCCGCCGTAGCCGCCACCACCGCCACCGCCGCTGATGGATCCCGAGCCGGCGGAGCCACCCGTGCCCGCGTCGCCGCCATTCCCGCCATCCAGGTCGACCGTCGAGTCGATCATCACCAGCTTCGTCCTATCGAGTTCCAATAACACATCACCGCCGCAGCTAACGGGGCCGGCCACGGTGCCGTCGCCTCCTCTCCTGCCCCCGTAGCCCGACTGGGAGTTACCACCGGCGCCACCGCCGCCCGCGAAGCCCCCACCACCGCCGCCGCCCATATAACCACCGGGTAGATACGCGGAATCGCCGCCGTCGCCGGCGTACCCTCCCGCGCCTGCCGTTCCGACGAAACGGGTATCGTTGATGACCACGCTGGTCCCATCGACGCCGATCATGACGGTTCCTCCCGTCCCCACTTTGTCGCGGACCTCGCCGGCGCCGCCGTTCCCGCCATATGCGCCGCCGCCACCGCCGCCACCGTAGCCGCCTCCTCCGCCGCCCCCATAGGCACCATCGCCGCCGTTGCCGGCGCGTCCGCCCATGCCCCCGACGCCCGTGATGTCGCATCCCGTGAGAGCCAGATTGGCGCCCGTGAAGCCAATGGATGCACTGCCACCCCTGCCCACGTTCTCTTCGACGAGGCCCACGCCAGCGGAGACCATGTAACCGCCTCCGCCCCCACCGCCGTATCCGCCTCCTCCCGCGCCGTCGCCGCTGCTATGGCTCGTGCCGCCGTCGCCGGCGCGGCCTCCCCTTCCGCCTGTGCACTCGATGTTCAGTCCGATCGCGTCGATGGTATTCCCACGGAGGATCGCGGCCGCCGCGCCCCCGGAGCCGGTCCATCCGCTCACCACGCCACCGTCGGTCCCTGCCCTGTGCTTGTCGCCGCCGTTGCCGCCGGAGTAGCCGCCCCCGCCAGCCCCGCCGTTGGAAGCGCTCTGGGTGGAGCCGCCGTTCCCCGCTGCACCCCCCCTACCGCCGTTGCATTCAACGTCCGCCGTGTCGATGGATATCGAGGGGGAGTTGATCGAGAGATGGGCGATGCCGCCAACGCCCACGAACCCGCTCACGGTCCCGCCATTGCTGTAGCCCCCTCCGAACCCGCCAATGTCGGAGTTGCTGTCGCCGCCGTCGGAGGCCAGCCCGCCGTCGCCGCCGTCCAGGTCCAGCGTCAGCCCTGCGATGTAGACACCGGCCGCACCGGTGGTCCGGAGGGAGAAGTTCGCGTTGCCCCCCGCGGCGCACCGACCCGCGAGGGCGCCCGTTGTCCAGGCGTTGGTGTTGGTGTCGTTGCTCGCGGGCAGATCGGCCCCGTCCCCGCCCCTCAGGGTGACGGTGCAGTTCTCGAGCCTGATGCCGCCGCTGGCCGTCACGTCCAGCTCGGCATTCCCGCCCTGGCTGGCCGGGATGAAGGCGTCGTGGGGACCAGGGCCGGAGAGCTGGGGGTCGGCGTCGGCCCCCCTCAGCAAGAGGCGGCCATTGTTCGTGACGTTGAAATGCAGGAAGCTGCCACTGATGCCCACATCGCCACCGCCAACCGGATTCCTCAACACGATGCGACCTCCCGTCACCTCTAGGATGGAGCCCGGCTCCCCCTCGATGGTCATGGCGTTGAGGACGGTACTGGCCGGCACTACGAGCCTCCCAGACCTGCCTATGGTGATCTTGTCCCAGGTCTCATCCGAGGAGACGACGTGGGTCTCGCTCACAACGAGGTCCTCAGCGGCCACGGATGCCGGGAGCATTGCCAGTAAAAGCAGCTGGGAGAGCGCCAGCATACATGCGATAATCGAAGTGCTTCGTCTCATACGTTAACCCCCTTATTATCTCAGTCGATGTGTCGGCGTCGAGATTGATGGTTAGCAACATCTTCCCGACACTTATGCTTTTTGTCCTTTCGGGAGGAGAACCAGGAACCATGGGTCGAGGATGATTGATGGGGTGCCTTGTATCCAAACTTCCGCCGGTCATATTGTCTGTACGCTTCAATCTTTCCGATCCTAAGGCCTTGGGACATAATTACTCAGGCGACGCCGAAAGGGCCTGAAGGTCCTCATCCCAAGGCTTCACCTCTCTCCAGATATACTCCGCCGAGAATCCCTGAAGAAGGTCCTCGACCATCTGAAGATGCTCCTTCTTGACCATTATCGCTCCACTGAGAAACCTCACGTGGGGGATCTCGTCCAGCAGCCCACGCAACCGGTACCGGTACTTGCCACCCCACGTCCTCGTGTCCCTACCGTAAAGCTTCCTGCGAAACTCCTGGTGCTCCGCGTTCGAAGAGCCCTTCGGAAGGCGAAACAGGATGATGACGGCTCGCATTGTGCTCATATATGGGCACATAGGCATATCTACTATTGCATCCATGTAATCCTGAACAACATGAACTCGAAGCAACGACTCGAGTTACTCCAGAAGATCATCGGACAAGCCCGCGACCAGGAGCTCCCCTACGAGAAACGTCCCAAGAAGAACGTCAACTGGACGTTGTACGACATCGCACAGTGCAACGAGATCATGGACGCCCTGGACCTCATCCGCGACCTCGTGGACGCCGCTGCCACGCGGGTCAGGGCCCGCTCAACCCCGGAGGAGCCTGGCCCGGGACGCCCGGCCACCGACCCCTCCGACATCGCCAAGGCACTCCTGCTCCAGTCCTACTTCGGGGTCTCGAACCGCGTCGCAGAGGGTCTCATCGGACTGCTGGGGCCCAAGCTGGGCATCGAGGACCATTTCAGCTACAAGACCATCGAGCGAGGGTACGACCGAGAGGCCGTGAACGCCATCCTGGATGAGGCAATGCGCGTCTCGAACGCGCCCATAGAGGGCCTGGAGCACGCCTTCTCCATCGACGGCAGCGGCACCCCCACACGCATGAAGCAGAACTACGCACACGACCGGGAACGCCAGCGAAATGGTAGGAAGGGCGACGAGAAGGACGCCTTCGTGATGATGGACCGATTCTTGAAATCGCTGGTAAAGGGCGTTCGTCCAGGACCACGGGCTGGTGGGCCTCGAGGTGCCGTTCTTCAAGGGATGCCATGAGAAGCTAACCGAGCAGGTCCTCGCAAACTACAAGGCCATGCAGAGGTTCCGAGAGGGGGCCAGGTTCCTCGAGGAGTTCGGGCGGGCCGAAGAGGACGTGAGGTCCTCGAGGGTCCCGAAGAGGACGTGAGGTCCTCGAGGGTATTTGATATGCACTAGCCCCTCAAGGAATCATTCCTCGAATTGCACTTTTAATATCGATATTCAGTAACTATGAGAACAATCAAGGAAGTATTATATAGTTGATTTCCCCTACATGCCTATATGTTCCCAAATTCGGGAAATATACGGCAGAATGGGGAAACCATTTCCCCCAGCGAGCAGCGTCTCTACCGATTCGCCCTCGAGAGAAGGGTATTCACGACCCGGGACGCCATCGAGGCCCAAGGGAACGGTGCCGCGACCAGGAAGCAGCTCGTATACCTCGCCCGGAAGGGTTACCTGATCCGGATCATCCGGGGTCTCTACGGTACCGTTCCGCCTGAGTTCGCTGGGACGGAGCATGAGATCGATCGGTACCTCATCGCGAACAGGGTCGGCTGGCCCTCGGGCGCTCTGGCGTTCCACACCGCTCTGGAGCTTCACGGAGTGGCCAACGCGACCCTCAACGAGGTGTACTGCATCATGTGCGGCCGCAACCACCCGTTCACGTTCCAGGGGGTCGATTATCGGTTCATCAACGCATCGGAGGTCTTCGGCACATCCCGATCTGTCAGGCAGGGCATCTCCGTGGCCGTTACTGACCGTGAGCGGACCTTCCTCGACTGCATCCGCAGACCCCAACTGGCCGGGGGCCTCGACGAGATGCTGAGGAGCCTGGGTACGTTCCACACCGTGGATACCGTGGTCCTCGGCGTGTACCTCGGTCGGTTCGGTGAGAGGAGCATGGTCCAGAGGACGGGTGTAATCCTCTCGCTCCTCAAGGAGGACCTGAGGGTTCCGGACGAGTTCCTGGCGGGTCTGCGTAACGCGGTCGGCAAGAAGGTGTACTACCTCACGCCGGGAATGGAGCGCGGCGTAGGCCGTCTCGACAAGGAATGGAACGTTATCGTCCCGCGCAACATCCACGAGGTGATACGTGGTGTTTAACGCCCCTGACAGGATGACCCTCGACCGGCTTTCGGCAGAGACTGGTTACATCCGGGATGTCTTGGAGAAGGTATACCGGCTCATTGCCCTTCTGGGCGAAGTGCGGCGAACACCGGATCTTCATGGCAAGGTCGCACTGAAGGGGGGTACAGCCCTCCAGTCCATCCACCTGGGTTTCCATCGCCTCAGCGTCGACGTGGACTTCAACTACGTCGGCAGTCTCGACAAGGACGGGATGGAACGGGACCGCGCCGAGATGCGTGTGGCCCTACTGCGACTCTTTGACCAACAGGGATATGTGTTGGACGACGAGCGGGCCTACCACTCTGAGCATTCCTTCGTCATCGCGTACAACAACAGCGCCGGGAACAGGGACAGGATCAAGTTCGAGATCAACTTCAGCGAACGGCTCCCGGCTCTCGACCTCAGGGTCTTTGAGCTTCAGCATCCCTTCGAGGCCCTGGGGGATGTTTCAGTGCTATCCTACCGGCCCGAGGAGCTCTTCGCCAGCAAGACCAGGGCCCTGGTGACCAGGGCCACGCCCCGGGACCTCTTCGATGTCAGTCTGATAGCGTCCGGTGCCGCATCCTACGATGAGGTACTATATCGGAAGCTCCTCATCTTCTACCTGTGCATGACACCGGAGGACGTCAGGATGGTGCGGACGGACCGCATCTTGAAGGTGGATGAGAGGGACGTGAAGAGATTCCTACTGCCCCTTCTCAGGAAGGGGGGCGACAGACCGCGTCTGGAGGAGATGAAGGAGATGGCCATGACGCACCTTGACGGCATGCTCGACTTCACTCCTGAGGAGCTCAGGTTCCTCGACGCGTTCTACGACGAGGGGAGGTTCGATCAAGAGGCCCTCTTCGGTGAAATCCCGGTCGCACCGAACCTCGGGGAGCACCCGGTGATAGTCTGGCGTTTGAAGGGACGATGATGGCATCACGTCTTTTGTCACTGATCTCTGATATCCAAGCATCCATGTTCTTCATCATCGCGAACCTGTTCGGCCGAGCCTGGCTCCCCCCCCGGAGCCGCTTATCTTGAAAAAAAGTCCAGGCATCGTGGTGGTCGAGCTGAACCGATGGCGGGAGGGGGGTGGTGATGCGACCCTGTCCTGGAGCGAAGCGACCCGGGACGGGACGCGTGTCCCGTCCCCGTGTTCTCCGTCGTCGCGAAACTACTTGGGCGAGGTTGGGGCATCTGTAGATAGGGCTCGTCAGACCCCCCTCACCCCATCTACCCGAACCACATCGCCATCATGCCTATGGTGAAGGCGATGAGCATCGCGGCGACCAGCGCCGACTTGGACGTGGCCACCGAGGCGTTGATGCTGGTCGACAACCGGATGGTGTTGCCCTTGCCCCAGACCATCACGTCCCCAACCTCCTCGCGAACGGCCGCGGACTCGGCCTCCTTCATGTTGGCCAGGGCCTTGTAGACCGCCTCGTTGCACGCGGCCACGAAGGCCTCGTGGTCGTCCTTCATGCCCACCGGGTTGAAGCCGCCCACGGACACGTTGACGATGTGGTTGTCGGTGGTGAGCACCTCTGCCTCGTCCACCTTCTCCATCACGCTGTCCCGCACCTTCTCCCGGAGGTAGCGCTCCATGTTGTTGCCGTCGGCGAGGATCCAGGCCATCGTCTGGTCCCCCACTTCAACGACCAGGGCCTGGACGCCCGTCGGCCCCATGCTGCAGAACTCGCCCTCGTTGGGCACGTGACCCACGCCCACCCGATACCCCATGGACTCCGCCTCGAGGGCCTTCCGGGTGGCCTCCCCGACGCGCTCCTGTATCCTGCGGGCCTTGGGCGTCCCGAAGGGAACGTGCCCCACGCCCGGGAGCAGGCAGTTGTGGCAGTCGATGAAGGTGCCAGGCGATGCCCCCGCCCTCTCCATCTCCAGGTCGATGACGTGTCCGGCGGCCCCGTCGACGTCGTCGGTGGGCGATGGCGCGGAGGTCTGGGCCGCCATGACGGCGCCGTTGAATGCCTGGGCGATGGCGGAGGTCCCGTCGTCCACACGGATGACGGGCGAGGCCTTGTCGGTCCACTTGTCCAACCCCTCCAGGGCCCCCTTCATGTGGTGGCTGAGCTTCTGTACCTCCTTGAGGTCCACGGGGTTGTTGTCGTGGTCGGAGGCGCCGTGGAAGGTGAACACCTCGCCGTGCTCGCCCTTGAAGGCCCGGGTGAACTTACGGGGCATGTCCGAGCCCCCCAGCTCGCCCCAGGGTCCTGGATGGAGGGACGGGACCACCACGGTGGCTATGGGTGGCCCACCGCCCTTCTCCCGGAAGGCGATCACCTCGGCCTTGGCGAAGGCGGGTTCCGAGAAGACACGGAAGAAGTCCTCGATCTCGTCACGGCCGGCGTCGCCGCCCTGGACCCAGTGCTCGAGGAAGGCCCGGAAGACGTCGGGGCCGCTGACGCCGTAGTTGTCAACCAGGGGGCGTGTGCCCAGGTGCATGGCCATTTGGCCCACGCCGATGAAGGTCCCCAGGAAGATGACGATAAGAAGGACGGGTCGGTACTCCTCGCCCGCCCAGTCGTAGTCGGGACCGTAGTACAGCAACAGGATGGCCAGCAGACCGAGGAGGGACTGGGCCAGCGTCGCCGGGAGGGCGAGGACCCACCGCCTCGTCGCCGTCATCAGGAACGTGAGATGGGTCAACATGACGATGGAGGAGTAGGTGAACAGGTACCATTCCCAGGGGTCGATGTCGATGAGGACGTTCAGAACGGAGCCGATGACCAGGACGATCCCTATGATGACGAGCGCTACCAGGGCAAGCAGGGAGGTCCGGTAGAAGTAGGCGTTCCCGCCGATGAGCCTGAGCCAGCCGTACGAGATGATGGCGCCCCCCCAGGCAGGGACGGCGTAGAGGAGGATCGAGTAGGCGGGCCACTCGACGTACCATGGATACGCCTCCCCCTCCCAGGGCGAGTAGAAGAACCCGATGAGCAGCGCGAGGGGAAGGACGAGCAACACCGACCACTTGGGCTTGGGAAGGTCCGCGAGGATCTTTGAGGAGTCCGCCAGCCTGTCCGTCTCCAGCTGGGTCGACCTCTCCATGTCATCCTGGAGGACCTTCTCCCGAGCCATCGTTATCACTCTCGGATCGCATCGATGATGCGCTTCAGTGCGTCCTCCACGTGCTCCGCCCGCTCCACCACGGTCCCGGTGACGATGATGTCCGCACCCGCCTCCACTGCCGCCCTCGAATGTTCGGGTTTGGTGATGCCTCCCCCGGAGATGACGGGAACGGATACGGCCCTCTTGACGCTGCTGACCATCTCGTAGGGCACGGGCTCAGGCGCACCAGAGCCCGCCTCGAGGTATACCATGCCCATGCCGAGCATCTCGGCCGCCATGGCGTACCCGACGGCCAGGTCGGACCGGTCACGGGGCACGCAATCGGCATGACCAACCTCGCCGACGCGCATGCCAGGCTCCACGACCAGGTAGCCCATGGAGATGGTCTCGATGCCCAGCTCCTTGATCACCGGGGCCGCCTTGGCATGCTCGCGGATGAGGAAGTCGCAGGAGGAGCTGTTGAGCATGCTCATGAAGAAGATGGCGTCGATGTAGGGCGAGAGGAGGCCCGACGAGGTGGGGAACAGGATGGTGGGCAGGTCACATTGGTCCTTGATGGCCTTTGCCGTGGAGTCCAGGTCCTCCCTGGAGTATCCCGTCGAGCCGCCGATCATGATGGCGTCGGAACCCGCCCGCTTGGCGGCGCAGGCCATCTGGCCGGCATGTTCCGCGGACTGCTTCTCGGGGTCGATGAGGGTGAAGTGGAGCTTCCTCTCCCCGACCTTTTCAAGGATGTCTCCCATCACCGTCATATCATCCCTCCCGAGAGGCTCCCTGCCAGGAAGGCGAGGAGAGCCAGCATCATGCCCACCTTGTGGATGCGCTGCGCATCCAGGGGGGAGGAACTCACAAAGGGCAGGGAGTATATAAAAGCAACGTCGGCGACGATGACGACCGCCAGGTAGGGCCAGCCCATGGCACCCATGAAGTAGGGCCACGGGGACAGGACCACGGCTGCCAAGATGCTGGCCTTCGCCACGTTCGCCGCCCTCTCCTCACCGACCCTCATGGGCAGGGTGGTGCGTGCTCCCCTGTCCGCGTCCAGGTCCTCGATGTCCTTCGTGATCTCCCTGCCCAGGGAGGCGAAGAAGGCCAGGGCGAACAGGATCATCACCACGGGCCACGCCTCGTGGCCGGGCTCTGCCACCACGGAGGCGCCGAAGGCGAAGGTGAGGGCGGAGAGGAAGGCCACGGTCGCGTTCCCCACCAGGCCCCGGTACTTGAAGGCCACCTCGTAGCCGACCAGGCAGGTGATGGCCAGGGCGGCGAGGAGCACCGGCAGGAGCTCGATGTCGCTGAGGGTGACGATGAGGGCCGCCAGCACGATGCCCGCGATGAAGCAGGTGATGGCGAACCAGAGGACCTGGTCCGTGGTGAGACGGCCCGACGGCAGCGGCCTTCCGGGGTGGGCCCTCCTGTCCACGCTGTGGTCCATGTAGTCGTTGAGCGCGTTGCCCCCGGCGGTGACGAGGAAGGGGACCAGCATGCCCAGGATGATGGGGACCAGCAGGTCCGGGTCCCAAAGGTCGGGACCAAGCACCACCAGCATTCCCAGGAGGGCCGAGAAGCCAGCCATGGCAGCATTACCAGGCCTGGCCAGCTCCAGGTAGGGGTTCATCAGGGCCGAACATCCCTAGGAGGTATTTAAATGGTTGGGGGAGCCGCCATCAGGCCCTCGGGGATTTCCAATCCGCCCCCGAATCCATTAGCGATTACATCTGACCACCTGGCCTAGCTCGATCACGATATCTCGACTTATCCCCTCTCAGGAGGTTGTCGACCACACCGTGCTGGAGCCGCACCATCGCCACTACGTGCACGGCCACCAACGCCCAGAGCACATGGCGCTTGATGGCCTCCATTCCCACCACGTTCAACGTCCTCTCCAGGTCCCACTGGTCCTTGATGTGGCCGTTCA
>CBDUQW010000093.1:0-12402 GCA_965369625.1 uncultured Thermoplasmata archaeon
AGAGCCTTTTGGGCACTAGGAATAGGAGAAATCAACCGTCATTGGCCGTAATAGGTTTGGAACGGCCTACTCTGTGCAAGGTTTCTTTGGCCAGGTCGCCGAATACCGTGACGGGAGGACCTGAGATGGTAAAGCTTTTCGACATGTTCGAAGTGGACCTGCCAGACTATCTGAACAACCAGTGGGCCGAATTCCTCATCCTGCTGGTCATGTGGCTGATCATCGGCATCCTGGTGATGTTCGTGATGCGGATGCTGACACACCTCGCACTCAGGACGGACACGACGGACGTGGACGACAAGATCATCCAGACGCTCAACGGGCCCGTGCTTATCCTGGTGTTCGGCTACGGGGTCATAGAATCCCTCCGTGTACTGGACGCCATACCGGCCTGGCTGGTGGACCGGATCCTCTACGCCTACGAGGCGCTGGTGGCCATCATCATCGTGTACCTTGCGTACAAGATCTTCCGGCTGGCGTTCATCCCCGTGGCCGAGGCGGTCTCGAAGAAGCACCAGAAGAAGTTCGACCGGACGGTGTACGACCTGTTCGAATCCGTGGGGACGGTGCTCATCCTGATATTCGGGTTCTTCTGGATGCTCAGTGTGGTCGGTGTGAACATAACGGTGTTCCTGGCAGGTGCGGGCATCGCGGCCCTGGTACTGGCCTTCGCCATGCAGGACACCCTGTCCAACTACTTCTCCGGCCTCCACCTCATGCTGGACAAGCCCTTCGACATCGGCGACACGATAGAGATCGACGGCGAGTTCATGGAGGTGCTCCGCATCGGAATGCGGTCGACGCGACTTTACAACATCTTCGACCACGAGATAGAGATCATGCCCAACAACCTCCTGGCCAACCAGATGATCTCCAACGTCACCCAGCCCGACTCCGAGTACCGGGTGGCTGTGGAGGTGGGAGTGGCCTACGGTTCGCCCATCGACAAGGTCAAGGAGATCCTCCTGGAGGCGGTCACCTCCAATGACGAGGTGGTCATCGACGATGGGGACAAGCGGCCCCGGGTCAACTTCATGGACTTCGGGGACAGCGCCCTCCAGTTCAGGGTACGCTTCTTCGTCAAGGACGTGCTGGAACAGTGGCGGGTCATGACCGTCGTCCGGGAGCACATAGACCGTCGCTTCCGCGAGGAGGGCATAAGGATACCCTTCCCCCAGCGGACCCTTTCGATGCTTCCCCCGATGGAGGGGGAGGTCATCCAGGTCCAGAACGTGCAGCCCCACCCCATGCCCGCCCCGGCATCCCGGTGAGAAACCCTGGCCATCCAGGTCCTCCCAGACGATGGATGGTGCGGTCAGTAAGGAGCTTGCGGGACGCGAAAGGTTATTATCCGTCGGAGACATCCCTCGGCCCACATCCCAATGGCCGGGGTGGGGTAGCTTGGTCATCCTAAGGGACTGTGGATCCCTCGACCCGGGTTCAAATCCCGGTCCCGGCCCCATTTACTACCCACTTTGATCGCCATCATTTTCGGTTGCAAGAGAGTAACAACCCTAACCAAAATCTATTTCATGACCCTTTACCAATCGAAGCCACCAGAGCGCGCGGGTGGTGATGTTCGTATGGATTATCCGGCTTCAGTGGTCCTAGCCAACCCTCGTCTGTGGAGGACCGGTCCCCTCTCGCTGTTCCTGCTGGCCGTCTCGCTCATCGCCCTCGCCCTCGCGATGGGGTCGGTGGTGGGGTCGATCACGGGCGACCAGCCTCCCGCTTCCGGCGACTGGGTGGTCCGGAACCCCACCAACGTGTCCAACGAGACCATCACGCTGTACGGGGACATCGTGGTCGAGGCCAACCTCACCATCGTTGACTCGATCCTCCGCCTGATGCCGACCTCGGATGGTGCCCTCACCATCAACGTGACGCCGGGCGGCCGCCTGGTCGTCACCGACGCCCTCATCACCTCGGGGAACGACCACGCGTACGGCTTCCTCGTCACTGGAGAGATGGTCCTCGATCGCGTGACCGTCGAGCGGCCCTACCTCGGCATCCGGGTCGTGACCGACGACGATGTCCTCATCGCGAACACGACCATCCGGGACCCGGTGGACACCGCCATCCTCCTCAAAGGGGCGGACGGCACCATTCTCCGGAATGTGACGGTCCGGGCCGATGACTTCCAACCCCACATGTCCAGCTCGGTGGACGTTCCCGCGGCAACTGGATACGTCGACCTGGAGCTCATTGCGCCTGGCCTGGTGCGGGTCCTGGACGGGGCGCCCTCCATCGAGGGGCTCGACATATCGATCAACGGCACCCTATGGCTGGACCTCGTGGTGGTCAAGAAGGGCGGCTCGGCCTCCTTGGATATGCTCTGCCAGTGGCCAATGCTGGAAGTGGATACCCGAGAGGACCTGGTCCTGTCCGATGTGGTGTTCCGCGAATCGATCGTGCATCCAATGCTGGACCTGGTGATCCAAAACGAGGTCGCCGGTGGCATTGTGGACCTCACGACCAGATTCCAGGTGGTAGCGGTCCTTCTGCACAACTACAGGAGCATTGGGCTGGAGGATCCGATAGGATGGAATATCACCCGGGTGTACACCAACAAGACCACCACGGAGACGGGATTCTACCTCGACAGCACGGTGGTAAGGGAGACATACGAGAACGTTGTCCTCGTCGTCGCGACGGTGGACGAGGCCTTCACCACCAAGGGCCCCCACGCCTTCGACCTGACCATCACGGGCGCCCGGACAAACGGGATCAGGGTGCTCGAGTACAACTTCTTCCCGGGTTACACGGGAGCGCAGCGACCCTCCTTCGACACCCGCCTACTGCTGGATGGTGCAAGGGTGGAAGGGGGAAAGCTCCTTATCCATGTCGACACCGGACCCGCCTTCACCGCGGCCTTCGACCGGTTCCACTCGGACCTGAGATTCTCCAACTCGTCCTTCTTTCATGTCAGGGGCAGAGTCATCGAGACCACGAACGTGAAATGGCCCTCGGAGGTCCTGGTCATCGAGAACTGCACCTTCTCGAATGGCCACCTATACTCAGAGAGCCTCCTGAAGCTTGCACAGTCCAGGTCCCTGTCCAACAACCTCCCCAACACGATAGATATCCGCAGGAACGTCTTCAACAATAGCAATGGTCAATTAATATCAGTGAACGGACCTGGGTACGGTGTCGCCCGCATGGAGCAACTGTCCATCTCGGACAACATCTTCTTCAACAACTCCTACTGGGGAGAGGCCGGGTACATGGTCATAGCGAACGTGGGCAGGGTCGTCCTCGAGAACAACTCCTTCGAGGACCACTTCTGCACCCTGGGCATCGTGATCTTCCACCAGGGTGGGTACTGGACAACTATAAAGGTCCGCGACCCCTGCGACCTGCGCATCTCGAACAACTCCTTCAAGGACAACACGGTGCTGGCGCCAGAGCAGGTCATCAAAGGGTTCTTCGAGGTGACGTGGGGGGGCCAACTGACCGTTGAGGGCAACGAGATAGAAGGGGGCCGTGGCATGTTCCTCAACCTCTCGGAGATAACGGAGTTCTCCCGAAGTTCCACCCTTGACTTCCACGACAACGACATCCACGACAACGACGGCATCATACTCTTCTTCAATCAGACGGACAAGAACCATTCCCGTCTCTCGGTCCAGATAAGGGGGAACCGGGCCTGGGACAACGCTGGACCCCTGACGGAATATCCCAGGGATTCCCCGTTCCTCGCGATGCCATCTTTGGACTATGACGCGCGGTTCGAGTTCGTCAACAACACCATCTTGAGGTCCACGGCGCCCGTCTTCATCGCCTACGGCAACCTGACGGCCCGCGACAACAGCTTCACGGACTGCTCCGAATACGCCCTCCGCTTCGAGAACCTCCGGGCAAGCCAGCCTTCCATCGTCAACAACACCTTCACCGGTTGCGGCAACGTCATCTCGATCTCGGCCAAGGACTCTGCGCCAACCCACGTGCTCCTCTGGATGGACGGCAACCAGATAGACTGCACAGGCGTGGCCCTCCACCTCTGGTACATGGAACTGACCATGAGGAGCACCAACATCACCAGCACAGCCAGCCCGACGGTGGTCGCGGAGGTCTCGAAGATCGACGCCTTCAACTGCCATCTGGACCCCGACAAGGCCATCGTCGAGTACGACGGCTACATCAAGGTCTGGTTCTGGGTGAAAGCACGGGTGGAGTGGGCGAACACCACCGGCTTCGCCAGCGGGAATCCCGTGCCCGGGGCCAACGTGACCTTCTTCGACACGAATGGCCAATGGGCCGCCACCGAGATCGCCGATGCGAAGGGCCGACTGGGACCTGTTTCCATCCTCCAGTGGTACATCGTGCACACCTTCGACCCGGTGGTCCTGTCGCCCTTCAAGGTCGTCACCTCGCTGTCCAGCTTCCACTCGGAATCCTCCCTGGAGCTGGACAGGAGCTACGTGGGCAAGGACGCGCTGCTTCTGCTCCTCGTCGACCCCGTGGTCCCCTACGGCACCGTCGACGCACCCCTCGATGGCGAGAGGTTCAACATCACCGACATTGAGGTCCTCGCCTATTCCGAGGACACGGGTTCAGGCATCTTCCGCGTGAACATGACCGTCGCGGGTCATGCCTCGGTGGAACTCCCGTACAACGGGTCGCACGAGTACGAGCACCTCTTCGTGAACGTGCCCGAGGGGCAGCTGGTGGTCCGCGTGACCTTCACCGACGCCGCCCTCAACCACCTGGTGGTGGTCAGGGTCATCGAGGTGGACGCGACTCCGCCGGTCCTGTTGATAACGAGTCCCGTGCAGGACATGCTGACCAACGCGTCCTTCGTCATGCTCACGGGCAGGACCGATGTGGACGCCGTCCTCACCGTCAACATGAGGGAGGTCCCCCACGCGGCGGGCGGGTTCCTCTACCAGCTCGACCTGGTGGAGGGCCTCAACCGCTTCGAGGTGCTGGCCGAGGACGCCTTCGGGAACACCGCATTCCTCTTGCTGAAGGTGACCCGCGACAGCTTCCCCCCGGACCTGGACGTCAGCCATCCCCGCGACGGGCTCGAGCTCAACAGGACCGAGGTCACGGTGGTCGGCCTGGCCTCCGGCCACGACACCGTCCACATCTCGGTGCTCCGCCAGCACACCGACGTCATCGGTCTCGCCGTCCCGACGGACCATCTGGGCCACTTCGCCATCACCGTCGAGCTCGAGGAGGGACGGAACGTCATCGTGGTCACCGCCACCGACCTGGCTGGCAACGAGATGGTGGCCAGGAGGACCGTCATCGTGGACATCACGCCCCCCGAGGTGGCCATCCTCTCGCCCGAGTACGGGACCCTGACCAACAAGGACACCATCACCGTCGTGATCCAGGTCGGTGAGGACGCCGAGCAGGTGTACGTGAACGGCAAGCGCGTCCTGTCGACGGGGACCGTGAACGTCTCCGTGCCCCTCGCCGAGGGGGAGAACCCCATCGAGGTCCGGGTCCTGGACGGCCTGGACAACGAGGCGCGGACCAGCACCACCGTCTACATGGACTCCCTCCCCCCAGGGCTGACCATCACGGAGCCCTCCGTCGGCGAGGTCTGGACCAACGACCCCGTCCTGGAGGTCGCCGGGAGGGTCGACCAGGGTGGCGTGAGGGTCACAGTGATGGACCAGGTGGCGAAGCTGTCGAACGGCGAGTTCTCCACCACCATCACCCTCCCCGAGGACGGGACCCACCGCGTGGTGGTGAGGGCCGAGGACCAGGCGGGCAACACGGTCCAGACCTCGTTCCTGGTGCACCTGTCCACCGTTTCCCCGCTCCTCCTCGTGTCCTACGACCCGACGACCCTGGAGTTCATCGACGAGGGATACGTCCGGGTCTACGGGACCACCACGGAGGACGGGAGGTTGTTGACCATCGTCCATGAGACCGGGGACGGCTCCGAGCCCGTTACCATCCCCCTGTTGGGGGACTCCTTCACCTACACCGTGACCCTCGTCGAGGGGGACAACATCATCAGGGTCAGCGTGGTGGACCGGTACAACAACACCAACTCGACCACCTCCCCCACCATCGTGCTCAAGGTCCCCGGGGACCCCGTGACAGAGGGGGGGGACTCCCTCTGGACCATCCTGGCGATCGTACTCCTCATCGTGATAGCGGTCCTGGTGGCCGTCATCGTCATGATGCGGGCCAGGACGCCCGGGGACGAACCGTGGGTCCCCGGGGACGGGCCGGAGGAGCCTGACGGGCCGCCCAGGGATGGCGGGGAATGATTGAAGAGGGCCGATCCCCATCCCCGGCCGCAGGGAGGGACATCGATGGACACCGAGAATTGGAAGCGCTTGGACCAGGTCATCTACGTGGAGGCGCCCAGGGAGAGCCTGTACGCCGCCTGGGCGACGGCCGAGGGCCTCGTCGGCTGGTGCTCGATGGAGGCCGTGCTGACGGACGCCGATGGCGCCGAGGTGCCTCCGGGCGGGACGGCCGTCGTGGGGGGAGGGTTCAAGTTCACCTGGCACACCGGCCACACCGAGTCGGGGGAGTACCTGGAGGCCAACGGCATCGACAGGCTGCGCTACACCTTCGGTGAGGGGATCGAGGTGACGGTGACCCTCGAGGACGTCGGCGACGGCTCGGTCCTGGTGAGGCTCCAGCAGACCCAGGACCGGTCCCCAGAGGAGAACCTGAGGATCATGCTGGGGTTCAAGGAGGGATGGGCCTTCTACCTGACCAACCTCAAGTCGGTGCTGGAGGGCGGCCTGGACCTCCGGGACCTCACCCACGACATCGAGCACCGGGTCAACTACTGAGGGCCTCACTCGTCGGCCGCGTGCTCGATGGTGACCTCGGACTTCGGGTTCGGCAGCTCCACCAGCTCCTTCTGGATGATGTGGAGCTCCCGCCGGTGGAAGGTGGTGGGGTCGATGAGGAACACCACGCTGCCCCTCGAGGCCCACACCACGTCGTTGATGGTGTACAGCAGCTTGATGAAGAAGTTGAAGCCGTTGTAGAAGGCGAGCATCTCGGCGCCGTCGATGATGATCAGGGCGTTGTCGCTGCTGTCCAGGAACCCCTTGATCCTGGTGAACACGCGGCCGACGTTCTCCGGGCTGAGGTGGTGCTCGTCACGCACCCTCTTGTCCACCTTGAAGTGGACGGTGTCGATGCCCGCCAGGTCATGGCGCCGCTCCAGCCACCTCCGGGGCCTCCGGGTCAGGACCAGCACGTCCCGGCCGCCGGCGGCCTGTTCCCTGGCCTGGCCCAGCAGCCAGTCAAGGCTGGTATCGAAGGTGTAGTAGGAGGTTCCGGACTCCAAGTCAAACTACCTCGGACGGGTAAGGGGAACATTTGGGCAAAATAGGTTTCGCCTCGCTTCTCACGAGTGGCAAGGGCCCCCCTATTCCTCCTGGGTCATCTTCTCCAACCTCAGGAGCTTCATGTACCACTTCTCGACGTTGGCCGCTATGGAGTCGATCTCCTCCTGGTTGAGATGGCGGAACCGGCCCTGGCGCATCATGTACTCGCCCACGTCCGCCTCCTTCTTGAACTTCCTGACGGTGTACACGCCGTTCTCCACCTCGTATATCGGGAAGATCTTGGCGTGGGTGGCCATCCTCGCTATCTCCAGGGTCTTGTCCGGAGGGTAGCGCCAGCCCGTCGGGCAGGGGGCGAATATGTGCAGGAAGCTGGGCCCTTCCACGGCCATCGCCTTCTTCACCTTGGCTATGAGGTCCTTGGGCCAGGCGATGTTCGCCGTGGCGGTGTAGGGGATGCCGTGGGCCACCATGATCTCCACCATGTTCTTCTTGGGGGCCTTCTTGTAGTCGCGGACCGCGCCCACCTGGGTGGTGGTGGTCCACGCGCCCACAGGGGTGGCGCTGCTCCTCTGGATGCCGGTGTTCATGTACGCCTCGTTGTCGTACATGATGTACATCGCCTTGGTGCCGCGCTCCACCATCCCCGACAGGGCCTGGATGCCGATGTCCGCGGTGCCGCCGTCTCCGGCCCATCCCAGGACCGTCACGTCCTCGATGCCGCGGGCGTCCAGGGCGGCCCGGATGCCGCTGATGGAGGCCCCGGTGACCTCGAAGGCGTTGTTGAGGTGGGGGATGTTGAAGCAGGTGTTCGGGTACACGCCGGGCATCACGGCCCAGCAGCACGCCGGGATGCTGATGATGGTCCTGGGCCCGGTGGCCTTGAGGGTGTAGCGCATGGCGTGGCATCCGCCGCAGCCGAGGCAGCCCACGTGACCGGGGTCCATCAGCTCCTCCTCGGGGATAGGAAGCTTCTTGACCGCCATCTAGACCACCTCCTCCTCGTCGCCGACCAGGTCGATCCAGGAGACCTCCCTGGTCTCCTCGCCGTCGGCCACCCTCTCGATGCGGTCGAACAGGTCCACGATGGTGGTGTCGAGGACGTCGCGGCCGCCTATGCCCACGGTGAAGCCCACCATGGGAGGCCGCCTGTCGTGGCCGTACATCGCGCCCTTGATCTCGGTGAACAGGGGTCCCTGGTAGCCGAAGGTGTGGGACCTGTCGGCCACGCCTACGGCCTTGGCATGTCCCAGGGCCTGGCGGATGTCGCGGAGCGGGAAGGGTCTGAACACCTTCGGGCGGACCAGGCCCACGCTCCGGCCCTGGTCGCGCAGGTCGTCCACCACGTCCTTGGCGGTGGAGGCGATGGTGGACATGGTGACCAGGATGATCTCCGCGTCCTTCGAGCGGTACTCCTCGATGAGGCCGCCCCACGGCCTGCCGAAGTGCTTCTCGAAGGCCTTGGACTCCTCCACAAGGCGCTTGGCCGCCAGGTCGTGGGCGTGCTGGATCTTGTAGCGCCACTCCATGAACCAGCTGTGGGGGAAGGCCAGGGTCCCGAAGGACCTGGGGTCGTCCACGTCCAGCGTGTACTCCGGGTCGAACCGGGGCAGGAAGGCGTCCACCTCCTCCCTGTCCGGTACGTCCACCACCTCTGCGGTGTGGGACAGGATGAAGGCGTCCAGGTTGACCATGGCCGGCAGCATGATGTCGGGCTGCTCGCAGACCCGGTAGGCCATGATCAGCGTGTCCAGCACCTCCTGGTTGGAGGAGCAGTAGAACTGGAGCCATCCGGTGTCCCGCTGGGACATGGAATCGGTGTGGTCGGTCCATACGCTCCACGGGGGCGCCAGGGCGCGGTTCACGTTCGCCATCACCACGGGGGTCCTGGCCCCCGCGGCCCAGTGGACCATCTCGTGCATGAGCAAGAGGCCGTGGGCCGACGTCGCGGTGAAGGTCCGGACGCCCGTGAGGGAGGCGGAGATGCATGCCGCCATGGCGGAGTGCTCCGACTCCACCTTGATGTACTGGGCCTTCATCTCGCCGGAGGCCACGAACTCGGCCAGCTTCTCCACGATGGTGGTCTGGGGGGTGATGGGGTAGGCGGGCACCACCTCGGCCCTGCACAGCAGGGCGCCGTACGAGGCGGTGTAGTTGCCGGTGATGACCTTCTTGGTGCTCACATCTTCACCTCCAGCTCCATCTCGATGGCGTCGGAGGGGCACTCGTTGGCGCAGATGCCGCACCCCTTGCAGTGGCTGTAGAGTATCTCGGGGTGGTCCTCCTTCCACTCTATGGCGGCGTCGGGGCAGTCCTGCCAGCAGATGGCGCACCCGATGCACTTCTCAAGGTCCACCACCGGTCTGAAGGTCCTCCAACCCCCCGTGGGGTTCCCCTGGAGGGTGGTGAAGTTGCACACCGTCATGAGCGGGATGTCCTTCCAGGTCTTGTAGTCGGGCCGCACGTCCTTCTTCGACTTTTCCATGCTCCACACCCCCCTAGAAGTGCACCTCGACGTCCTCCGCGGCCTTCTTGCACGCGGCGGTGTTCTCGTCCGCCTTGATGGGCACCTGGCTGGGTATCGACTCGAGGATGCTGTCCAGCTTGATCTCGCTGGTGGCGATGGAGAATGCGCCCAGCATGATGGTGTTGACGATGGGGGCGACCTTGCTGCCCAGCCCGACCTCCAGGGCGATGCTCGTGGCGTCCACCGTGGCCACCTTGTACTGGGTCATCCCCATCTCCTCGGGGGTCCTGGTCGAGTTTATCACCACGACGCCAGGGTCCTTGAGGCCCGCGGTGACGTCGACGGCCTTCAGGAGCGACTCGTCCAGCACGATGACGTAGTTCGGATTGTAGATGAAGAACTTGATCCGGATCGGCTTGTCGTCCAGCCTCGTGAAGGCGGTCACGGGCGCCCCTCGCCTCTCCACGCCGAAGTAGGGGAATGCCTGCACGTCCTTCCCTTCTAAGAAGGCGGCGTTGGCCAGGATGTTCGATGCGATTACGGCGCCCTGGCCTCCTCTCCCATGGAACCTTATCTCTTTCATGTTTACTCACTCACCCCTGTATTGAAAAGCCCCGCTGCCGGGAGCGGGGGAATCGGGCTTCATGGTCATAAACCCTTGCCTAAATCGATGATTCTGGCCCATGGGATTGGGGCCGCAAGATAAATGTACCGAACCCACCTTCGATTCGGACGTGCCTGAATCCGAGGTCGCTCCCGAGGAGTTCATCTCCGCGGGGGAGCTGGAGAAGTATGGGTACTGCCCCCTCTCCTGGTGGTACAGCAGGCAGGGCGCCGAGGAGGCCGACGTGGCCACGCTCAGGACCGGCGTTCGCGACCCCACGGAGGTGGACCGCCAGATCAAGCTGGTCGAGGAGTACGAGGGCGCCTCCCGGGAGGCCGAGACCTCCGTGGCCATCTTCTCCATCGTGGCCACCATCCTGGCCATCACCGCCCTCGCCGTCTCGGTCTACCAGACGGTGGAATGGTCCTACGCCGCCGTCGCCCTGGGGCTGGTCTGGCTCTTCGCCGCCGCACTGTTCCTCTACGTGTCCCTCAGGAACACCGAGCGTGCCATCAGGGCCAGGAAGAGGACGGGCATCGCCGCCGGCGAGGTGGTCGACGTGGGGGCCGCCGCGGACGGCCACGACACCATCATGGAATCGACGACCTACGGCCTGCGTGGCCTGCCCGACCTGGTACTGAGGATCGAGGACGAGCTGATACCCGTTGAGGTCAAGACCGGCAGGGTGCCCAGGGGGCCCCTCTTCAGCCACATCCTCCAGCTCGCCGCCTACTGCCTGCTCATCGAGGAGCGCCAGGGCCGACCGCCCCCGTACGGGGTGCTCCAGTACGGCAAGCACGTTCGCCACGAGATCGACTACAACGACGAGCTCAAGTGGACGCTGGTCAACAAGCTCATCGAGATGCGCCAGATCATGCGCACCGGCGAGGCCCACAGGAACCACAGGCGACCCGGGAAGTGCGCCAGCTGCTCCCGCAGGGAGGGCTGCTCGGAACGGCTCGCGTGAGCCCCGGGGCCCGCCCGGCTAACCCTTATCTCTGGTGGCCTTCAGCGCGGCCACGAGGGCGGGAAGTACCTCCTCGGCGGTGCCGAAGAGCGATACGTCGGCGTAGTCCGTCACCGGCGTGGCCTCGATGTTCACCTCGATGATGGCGGCGCCCTTCCGCTTCGCCACCATGGGGAACCCCGCCGCCGGGTACACGATGGCCGAGGTGCCGATCACCAGCATCGCGTCGCAGGCCTCCGACTCGATGGTCGCGTTCATGATGTCCATGCGGTCCAGCGGCTCCCCGAACCAGACGATGTGGGGCCGCAGTAGGCCCCCGCAGTCGTCGCAATGGAGGGGCACCTCGGGGAACTCCGTCCGCTCGTCCAGCCAGGGTTCGTTGTCCTCCACGGAGCACCTGACCTTCCATATGTTGCCGTGGAGTTCCACGATCCTCGAGGCTCCCGAGCGGTCGTGGAGGCCGTCGATGTTCTGGGTGATGACCACCACCTCGGGGAACAGGTCCTCCATCTCGGCCAGGGCCTCGTAGCCCGCGTGGGGGGTCAGGGAGGCCACCTCCTGCCGCCGGTGCTCGTTCCACTTCCAGACCTTGGCAGGGTCCCTCATGAAGCCCTCGAAGGTTGCCAGGTCATCGGCGGAGAACCTCTCCCAGATGCCTCCCGGGCCCCTGAAGGTGTCCACACCGCTGTCCTTGGACATGCCCGCGCCGGTGAAGAGCACCACCTTGCGGGCACCCTCCAGGAGCTCTACCGCCCTCTCGTAGTCGGGAGCCATGGGCCTCGGTAGGGACCTTCCGACCCTTACCACTTTCGCATCCGCAGGTAGGGGAGTCCTAGGGGGTCCTGTACGGTCGTCCGTCGCGGGACTACCTCAGCACGCCGCTGGCGCCACAGTTGGGACAGGTGACCTTGATGGGCCTCTTCCTCGGGATGGTGAGGGTGGTCTGGCACTTCTGGCACCTGATGGTCATGGTGGCGCCGGCATCCGCCTCGGGTGCCGGTGCGGGGGCCGCCGCTACCGGTGGCGGTACCGCTGCCGGTGGGGGTGCCGCTGCCGGTGGGGGTGCCGGTGGGGGTGCCGCTGCCGGTGGGGG
>CBDUQW010000094.1:0-12269 GCA_965369625.1 uncultured Thermoplasmata archaeon
GAACGAAAGCGTCCCTCCCATGGGAATGGGCAGGGGCTATGGCCGCGGAGGCGGCCGAGGACGAGGCGGTGGTCGCGGCATGGGTCGCGGCATGGGTCGCGGCATGGGTCGCGGCATGGGCCGCGGTCCCCCGGGTCCCTACCCGGACTACTACCCGGACTATGTGCCCCAGCCGGCACCGGCCCCCGTGACCCCCCAGGACGAGGCGTCATACCTCGAGGGCGCCGCGGAGCACCTGGAGGCCGACCTGAAGGCGGTGAAGGACCGGATCAAGGAGCTCAGGAAGCCGAAGAAGGAGTGAGGGCGGAAGCCCCCTCCTTCGATTTTTTTTCTTTTTTCCTATCTTTTCCGCTGTACCCTGGAAGCCGTCCCGTGAACAGGGGGACGGTCGAAGGTGTTCGGACCCCGACGTGTCCGCCTTCCCCCTTCCTTGAGCAGTATGGCCGCATCGGTCATGCTGGTCTTTTTTCGAGTGTTTTTTCATAGTTAATTGGACGCGATGATTAAAAAGTGTACCAACCTGGATATAACTTTAGGCCAGCCTAAACGCTGGCCGATGAGACAGCGGATGAGATGTTCCCTTGTCTTGGTCGCCGTCATGGCGATCATCCTGTCCCCGGCGGCCCAGGCCTGTCTCTCGCCCTACGGCTTCCTCGACTTCGAGCCCAAGCCCCTGGTCGCCCCGGGGGGGAACGTGGAGATGGCCCCTATTGACATCTCCGCCTCCACCGTGGACGACCTGATGCCGGACATCATCTCCTACCACGGGAGCCTCTACTCCTTCTGGGTGAAGGAGACGGGCACGACGGAGGTGTCGGAGAACGTCATGTGCCGGGTCCTACGGGACGGCTCCTGGAGCGACCTATGGGCGGTCAACAACATCGTCCCGGAGGATGGGTCCTTCGACGACGCGGGGAGCAGGGTCGCGGGATACGACGTCACCATTCACAACGACCTGCTCTATGTCATCTGGTCCACCCCGTACCGACCGTTCACCCACGACGATGACAATGACATCGTCTACAGGACCTTCGACGGTACGTCGTGGGGGGAGGTGGTCGATATCATGCCCCCGAACGATGATGCGGAGGATGTCCAGCCCACCGTGGCATCGACGGACGACGGTCTGCTGATCGCATGGGCGACCAACAACCCGAATATCACGAATGGCACCGGGATGGTCATCGTGAGCCAGTTGGTGCGCGACAGCTCGATCGGGCCACTGTGGGTGCTCTCGGGGACGGACGGCGGGGAGCTGAACTTCATACCGGAGCTGGTCCCCACGCCCGGCGGGTCGTACCTGACCTGGTACACCAGGGAGGTGCTACCCGTCGGCCCGTACGGCGCCGACGAGAACGTGATATCGATATATGGAGCGTTCTTCGACGGGGATGCCTGGTCGGACACCAAGGAAGTGTCATGCCGAGGCCGGGGAGAGAGCATCTGGGTGAGCATGCTGTGGGACGGTCAGCGGCTCTGCTTTGCCTGGCAGGTCCATGAGTTCGGGGCCTTCTGGAGGTCCTCGCTGATCTACTACCGCGAGTGGGAGAACGGCAGTTTCAGTCCAGTGCAGGACCTGACGGGCGATCTCCGCAAGGCCTTCAACGGAAAACCCTGCCTCTGCAAGGTCGATGACGAGGTCAGGATCTACTGGCACACCGACGATGACGGCTTCACGGTGGGAGATTCGTTCGACCTTGTCTGGAGGGTCCGAGAGGGGGAGGGGCACTGGGGCCCCTTGGGTGTCTACCAGTCGGATCCCCAGAAGGACCTGCAGGGGATCCGCATATCCCCCCACGGGAAGGTGGTCTACGGCTCGTGGTTGACCAATATGACATACGAGGGCCCGGGTCTGACCGGCATAGTCAATGTGTGGGACGTGGTGGTCGGCCCGATCCACATCCCGGAAAACCCCCTCGAGGGGGTGACCGTGACCCACCGTTGGCAGAAGACGGTGGAGGCCTGGGGTCCAGTGGAGCGGATCCGGTTCCTCGCCGAGCGTTCCGGGGAGCCCATGGAACACACCCGTCTCCGCATGATGGTCGTTGACCCGGAGGGGAACAACGAGACCGTGCTGGAAGGATTGACAGGTTCCGATGGAAGTTTGGATTTCGAGTACCACTTCGCCAAGGCGGGTGCCTACACGATCAACGTCAGTGTCGAGGGGTCCACCCTGGGCGAGATCGAGATGGTCGTCGCACCGTCCCCTCCTGACCATTTCCGGGAACTGGTCCCCGCGGGCCTGATCTTCCTCACCGTCAGCTGCCTATCGATGGCGGTGGGCTACACCTTCGTACGGAAGAAGAGCGTGGTCAGGGGGCGGAAGGTCTCTCGGGGCATCGTGGTCCCCAGAAGCCAGAGCATCGTATGGAGGTGGGCCTCCCACGCCCTCACCTACGTTGTGAGGCACAAGTGGGCACAGGGATTCCTCCAGATGCCGCTGTTCGTCCTCTACATGTTGACGATATACATCGGATTCTTCGGAACCCAGGACCCCACGAAGAACTTCGCGACGATGGTGGGTTGGACCTACTATCTGGCGGGCATCCTTCTCCTCTACGCCGTCTTCGGCCGTCTCTGGTGCTACGTCGAGGCGTGCGGATTCGTCGACACGTGGGCGAAGAACCTGCGCCGGGGCAAGAGCTGGCTGGAATGGCCCGACTGGCTGAAGAACCTCTGGCCGGGATTCTTCATCCTCCTGGCCGCTTTCTGGGTCGAGATCGTCTTCAGCATCGACCTCTATCCGTGGGCCGTCGCATTGTTCATGTCGACCATCCTGCTCATCAACCTGGTCATCTCGTCCGTCTTCAGCAAGCGCACCTACTGTCGGTACGTTTGCAGGGACGGGGTCATCGAGGAGCTCGTTGCCCGCTACTCCATATTGAGGATCGGTGTTCGCGACAGGCCCGACGCAGTGCCGCGAGGGAACACATGCATATGGACGGATGAGGAGAAGCGGCCCGGTTTCTGCTCCATGTGCTTCTCGTGCGTCCAGAACGACTCGACGGTCCGGGAGGCCACCGTGGAACCCGCCACCACCACCTTCGCCCAGGACGTGTACAAACCCCAGGCGGTGCACAAGGACGAGGCCACGGCGGCCGTTGTCCTCATGGGCATCTCCATCCCCTACATGCTGGTCCTCACCCGCCTGTGGTGGGAGGGGGTCGCCGAAGCATCCACCGCCCTCGTCCTTCCATTCGGTCCCTTGACCGTTGCAGCGATCGGCATCGGATCGATCATCCTCTTCGGGGCACTGGCACACCTGACTTTCACCAGGCGACCCCGCTTCTTCACCAAACCCCGCCAGGTCCTCGTCTTCATGGTGGGAGGGATACTGTTCACCCAGTACTTTCTCATCGGGTTCGGAGGACCCGTCGGGCGCCTCGTGGCCCTGCGCTCCACGATCGTCCTCCTCTGCTTCCTCGTCCCCTTCATCGTGATCTGGTTGGCAGAGGCGTTGATCGTCAGGTTGACGGGTGACGCCAGGCAGGAGAGTGCATGGAGGTTGCTGGAACGCTACGGCCTTGTGTTCGTCCCGATCTTCCTCGGGGTCCTCGTCGCCAGGAACCTCCCGCTGGTAGGTACCTGGGGGTGGGCCGTGTGGGACATCACGGTCTCGGCCTTCACCCATTTCCCGGGGGGCACGGTGGAACCCATCCCCACGCCCTTCGTGGACCCCTCCGTCCATTTCGTCCTCGGGGTGCTGTCCCTCGCCCTTGGGGTCGCCGTGGGCGCGTACGCCGCCCTCCAGCTCTCCCGCCGCCTGTACAAGGAGGAACGGAACGCCATGGTGGCCTTCGGGGTCCATCTGTGCGCCCTCAGCTTCTTCGGGGGCCTGTTCGTCCTGATCCTCTCGCTGCCACCCTTCTGAAGGACCGCTCCAGGACATCCTTGTCGTGCCTCGGTACGACCCGAAGGTCGGTCTGGACATCCCCGGGGCACCGAGGATGGCCCTTTCGACCGGGATCCGAGGCCGACAGTATGGATCGTCAGCCATCGGGACCATCGATGGTCTCCTGAAATCGTTCATCAAAGCGTTAGGTGCTAGCGGCCGGAACCCGGCTGGACCTCCTCCTCTCCCACGGACCATCTGATTCATTCATCGAACAGAACGATCATCGGCCCTCTCGTCCGTTTGCTGGGGCCAGACCCCTCTGGTGATCGTGGTCCACAAGAAGTGTATGAAGATGGTCGTTGGACCTGAGATGGAAGTGCCAGGTCCACCGATCTCCATACCTCACTGAGGATCTTATTCATTTAATAATGTGCAATGAACACCTGTTGTCACCAAAAGATATTTCGTATGCAACACGCAATGAGCACTGGAGATCCCGATGCACCCACGAGACACCCTGTACCATCGCTCATTCCTCCTGTCCCTAGCGGTCGTTCTGATCATGGGCATGGCCCTTTGCACTCCCACTGCCCTGGCAAGCCCGGAGTCCATCTCCACCTTCGAGGGAGGCCTGAGCGAGGTGGACCTGACCTTCCGCCAGAGCATGCAGAACACGTCGGCGGCCATCGAGATCCCCCGGGGTGCGACCGTCCTCACGGCCGAAATGGACCTGGAGGGCCTGAGGATGCCCGGGGACGACCAGGGGTCCCACGACTTCTCCAACTACAACCCGACCACGACGCCGCACAGGGCATGGGGTGGATGGGTGCAGAGCAACTACCCGCCCAGCTCCCCCTTCTGGGACCCGTACAGCCCCCACGGGAGCGCCCTGACCGCCTCCGAGTACGGCGATGTCGGTGCATCCGACGACGACCGGCTACAGACCAAGACGGGCCCGCGAACGACCGACAGGTACCCGTTCCACCTCTTCAGGTTCGAGCTCCCTGAGGGCTCGGTGACCGAGCTCGGCCTGGACTGGGAGGGCCACGGCTACTGCCTGGCCAACTCGACCGGCACCCGGGGGGGAGAGGTGTTCCTCTGGCGCAACGCCTCGACGGCCTGGGACAAGGTGGCGTCGTACAGCAAGAGCGAGGCCGCACAGGACCGGACCCTCGAGAAGGCCGTCGGCACGAACCCTGGCAGGTACATCGATGGGGATCGGCAGGTCTTCATATTGGTCTACGGAAAGAGGTCGGAGAACGTCGCCGGGCCCAACCCGTGGACCGCGGAGGGGGAGATCAACACGGACTACGTCAGGCTCAATGCCACCTTCGAGGGCGGTTACGAGTACGTGGCGAACGTGAGCCTGGACATCGCCGCCGGAGGGGAGGTCTGGAGTCGCGTTGGCGCGCTGGAGGGCCGCGTCCGCATCGGCGAGGCCCAGGACCTCGGCGGAGCCCTCCAGAGGGCGGTGGACGCGGCGGAGACCGCCCCCGGCAACCTGACCGTGGGCCTCTACGTCAACGTGTCCAGCAAGACCGCGGGCGTCGTGCGGCTCTCGAACCTCACCATCTCCTACGAGCCCCTGGTGAACGGGCCCCCCGAGTGGGGGTCGTTCCCCACCCTGACCATGGAAGAGGACACGGACGCCATCAAGCTCCTGGACATGGACACTGTCTCCTCCGACGACCACTCCCAGGGCAGGCTGGTGTACGAGGTCGTGTGGGCCTCGACAACAGCCATCGAGGCGAGGGTGGAAGATGGGCACTTCCTCTCCCTGCACGTGAGGCAGGCCCACTGGCACGGGACCGCCAGCTTCAGGGTGAACGCCACGGACGCGTGGGGGTTGGCGAGCAGCAGCCCCGTGTTCGACGTCGAGGTGACGGAGGTCAACGACCCTCCCGAGCTTTACCTCATCGAGCCGATGACCACATCCGAGGACGAGCCCTTCCATCACCAGCTGGAGGCCGCCGACATAGACGGGGACGCCATCGGTTTCCACGACGACACCGAGATCTTCGATGTGGACCCCATCACGGGGGAGATCGACTTCACCCCCGACAACGACGACGTGGGATCCCACGAGATCACCATCACCGTCACGGACGCCCGGGGCCTGTCCGCCCGGGGCTTGATGTTCTTGACCGTCACCAACACCAACGACGACCCTGTGATCCAGGACCCTGGTCCCCTGACGGGCAGGCAGGGGGTGCCCTTCGACCACACCTTCGTCGCTGACGATCCCGACATGCTCTACGGGGACTCCCTGACGTGGTTTGTCCTCGGCGACGACTTCTACCGCAGCAACCTGCTCATCGAACCGGCGACGGGCCTTCTCCGGTGGCTCAACATCCTCCCCACCGACGTCGGCGACCACCGCTTCCAGGTGCAGGTGGTCGACGCCGCCGGAGGCGAGGACCAGATCGATGTCCACCTCGTCATCGAGAACGTCAACGACCCGCCCACCTTCTCCGCCATCCAGGACCAGACCGTCAAGGAGGGCGAGGAGCTCCAGCTCACCATCGAGTTCGCCGACCCCGACCTCGACCGGGACCCCGGCGAGCGCCTGACCTGGACCGTGGAGCCCTCCTGGTTCAGCGTGGGTTCCGCGGGGACGATATCGTTCGTCCCCGGGAGGGAGCACGTGGGCAGGACCTCATTCCTCGTGACCCTCGCTGACGGGGCCGGCGAGTCCCACCAGCAGACCTTCATGCTCACCGTCATCGCGGTGAACCACCCGCCCGTGATGGACCAGGTACCCGACCAGACCATCCAAGAGGACGAGCCCTGGTCCCTCGACCTCCTCGTCCGCGACATCGACCCCGGCGACACCGTCCACGTCTCTGCCCCCTCGGCCCCGTTCAGCGTCCCCGAGGCTGGAGGGACGGTCCGCTGGACGCCCGGGCAGGAGCACGTCGGCGAGCACGTCATCGTCATCGAGGCCTCGGACGGCGAGGGCGCGGTCACGACGATGACCTTCAACGTGACCGTCGTGCTCCGCGACGACCCGCCGACCGTGACCATCGTCCTTCCCGTCGACGGCGCCGTCCTCTCCTCGCTGGACGCCATGGACCTGCAGGCCGCTGCCGGGGACGAGGAGGGCGCAAGCCTCACGGTCCTGTGGAAGTGGCGCCGTCAGGGCACCCAGGAAGGCTGGACCGAGATCGGCTCCGGGGACGCATTGTCGTGGACGGAAGCGCCATCGGGGAAGCTAGAGGTCCTCGCGGAGGTCTCGGACGGCGTCAACGTCGCGACCGACGTGGTGCTCGTCGAGGTGGAAGGGCCCCCCGCTGGCATGTCGGTGAGCGGAGGCCTCATGGCGGCCTTGGTGGCGGTCGTAGCCGTCGTCATCCTGGTGGCATACCTGCTCGTGCGCAGGCGGCGGGGGGCCGTGCCCGACCATCGCGACGGGTCCATGGAGGAGGCCCGGGCGGCCATGGGCGAGCAGGATGGGTCTGGTGGGCCCCGGTAGGTATTGGGCATCGGGGGTACCGTGACGACCGGCACGCAATCACGGTGATGGCCTTTTGGTACTCGGGGAGCCCTATACGTTGCCGTGCCCGCCGAGGTAGTAGAGGTACCAGCCCCGGACCTCCACGCCGTCGAGGTGCCCGTCCCCGTTAGTGTCGTTGCCATTGGGGTTCGTCGGTCGGCCTCATCGTGGTCGGAGAGGCCTTCCCGGTCCGTGCCGTCCCTGGTGAGGTTGGTGGGTTAGGGAACATGGTGTGTCTAGAAGCTAGCGTTCGGAACCCGGCGGGTCCACCTACATCCTCCCATGTTCAGGGGGGAGGCTCACCTAGCCGCTTTGCCATCGCCTCCACGACAGAGCGAGAGAGCTCTTGTACCATCGCGCACTCGTCAGGGTCGTCGAAGAACTCGGCAGGCACGTCACCTGCCAGACCGTTGGGGTATCGTGTCGGGATGTAGTACATGTCCAACTTCCCCGAGGGCTTGAGGTCCCCAAGGTCCGGGTCGATGGACGTGGCGAGGCCCAGCAGGTCCTTGACCGAGTGGGTGAACAGCTCCTCCTCGCCGGCATCGAAGAGGAAGGCCTTGAGGGCCTTCTCGGCCGCCTGCTGGTAGAGATAGAGGGCAAGGTAGTACCGGCCCCGGACCTCCAGGTCGAGGGCGTCCCGGAACTCGGACCTGGCCTGGGTGTACCAGTTCCGAGCCTCTCCGGTCCTGTCCCTACCCATGGACCACCCTCCCGGTCCTCAGTGCATGGCGGACGAAGCTGCTCCTCTCCCTGGCCTCCTCCAGCTCCTCCGGGGTGAAGGTGAGGATGTCCGCGGGAACATCGGTGTCCAAGGCGTCGCCAACGAGCCTGAACCACTCCCCCCCGCTCCTCGTCGGGGGCATGACGGCAAGGATGTCCAGGTCGCTCCACCTCCTCAGTCGTCCTGCCACGAACGAACCGAAGACCACCACGCGTAGCGCCCCCATGCCCCTCAGCAACTCGATGATCTCTTCGAGGGCAATGGAAAGCTGTTCCCTCCTCGCCTCTCTATGAGCCTCGCGCTCCTCAGCGAACGTTGCCATGATGGTCACACGATTGTCGCGGACCGTACTTATTCCTTGCCATCCCAACACGGTCCGCCGCATTCGTGGGTCCCGAATACGTTGATACGACCGCAATCGTGATGAGCAAGGATATCAATTCCAGAGGTGAGCTGGGGACAAGCTATGACAAAGGAGACCCATCCAGATAAGATGGAGTGGAGGGCACTGTACAAGGCGGCAGCCACCTTCAAGGCCCTCGCCCCGTGGCGTTGGATGCGCGAACACCATCTCTTCTGTGTCGTGGACCCTGAGGGGAGGGAGACCGGTTACTGTGGTGTGACGGGTGCGGATGGTGAGCACATGTCCCTCATCGTCAACCTTGGGACGGAGGGCCTTTCCAGCTACCTCACGACCCTTGAACTGGGGGATGTGGTCGATCCCCTGGAATTCCTGTTCATGCAAAGGTGCCTGATGGCCTCGTACGAGGACAGGGGCCTGCTCAGGAAGGAGGACCGCGATGTTATCAAGGGACTTGGGCTATCATTCAGAGGACGGGGCGCCTGGCCCCTGTTCCGGAGCTACAGGCCTGGGTTCGCACCATGGCACCTCACATCGTCGGAGGCGAGATTTCTGAGGGTAGCGCTGGAGCAGGCGGTGGACGTGGCCAAGCGGGTCGAGGACGACCCCGGGCTCATGGATTTCGTGAAGCACAAGACCCTCATCTTCCGCGTGCCCGTGAGGGAAGGCGGTGCCACCGTGTGGAGGGACGAGCGCCGACCGGTACCAAAGGTCGGGCCACCACCCTTGCCAAGGCCAAAGCTGGAGGTGGAGCGGGCGAGGAGACAGCTGGAGGGCGTCAAGAGGTTGGATTCCGTGTGGGAGGTGGACATGTTCCACATGCCCCAAGTGACCCGCGAGAGGAAGGGCGACAGGCCCTACTTCCCACGGCTCGCCCTCTGGGTCGACCGGGGAACGGGCCTCGTGGTAGGCCACTCCATGTTCGGTCCTGTGGATATGCCCGACCTGTCGATGGCGACCCTCCGGGTGATCGAGCGACTGGGGGTGCCGAGGACCATCATGGTCCAGAGGCCCGAGGTGGCCGCACTCCTGGAGCCACTGGCCGAACTGGGAGGCATCGAGCTGCAGCCCGTGGAATGGCTGGATGGCATAGAGGGTGCACGGCGGTCCATGCTATCGGGCTCCAGATGATAGGCGAAGCATCCTCGCCTGGTCCACGGGACCCCCCAGACCCGATCCTACGCAATCATCATGATCGAGGTGCAAGCTCAGTGATGGAGCGATGATTTCGATCTGAGCGGGATGCGGAGGCATCGAAGTAACCCCTCTGAACAAGGGCCAATCTCCATAGGTTCCGTACGCCACAGCACACATGATCCGGCGGGTCCGCTCCATATCCAGGTACTTGGATCGCCTTTGGTCACGGGGAAAGGGTGGCGACGACCCCGAAGTAGGACCGGTTCCTGGAATGACGGAAGATCAGTGATCCTGCAGTCATCTTCCCATTCCTATCGATATGGAACGATTGGGTCCATTCCCGGGCGGACCCCATGTCATCTTCACTTTCTACACCCCGACATATCACTCGAAAAAATCAAATAGTATCTTGGAATTCCATGAGCAGTCCGGATTGTGTTCTTTTGACCTTCGAACGTCTGATGCTCGTACGCCCCCCGAACAGGACAGGGTGGGGATTCATGTGGTCGCCCCTGGCCATAAACCTGGAATACATCGCAGCATACGTCGCCAACGATGTCGAGGAGATAAAGATCGTGAACCAGGAGTTCGATTCCACCGACATAACTGACCACATCAGGGAGTTCGACCCTGATTTCTTTGGCGTGACGATGAGCGCCACCGACCATTCATCGGGTCTTGCCCTCTGTCGGACCGCCAAGAAGTTCGATATCACCACCGCGATAGGCGGGTACCATCCAACGGCGATACCGGACGAGATGCTGGGGCACCCCCAGGTCGACATGGTGTTCCGGGGAGAGAGCGAGCTCACCATGAAGGAGCTCATCGAGAAGGGCTCCCCCGAGAACATTGACGGTATCAGTTACAGGAACAACGGTGGGATCGTCCACAACGCGATGCGCCATCCAATCCAGGACCTGGATTCGATCCCGTTCCCCGCAAGACATCACCGAGTGGGCGATGAATGTGATAAATGGTTGACCTCCGGTATGGCGCACAGGGACCAGGTCCATACCTCCCGGGGATGTTGGGGCAGGTGCACCTTCTGTTGCGAGCCGAGCATGTCCCTGTCCGTCCAACGCTACCGGTCCCCGGAGAACGTGTTCAAGGAGATCGTGGAGGTGTACAAGTTCCACGACGAGGAGGACCTGATGATACTGTTCGGGGATCCCCATCTCATGGGCAAGCCGAAGCTGATCGACCATCTCAGTGACATGCTCATCGAGGCGGACATGAAAATAACCTTCACTGCGATGGTCAGGGCCGACTCGATAGCCAAGAACCCAAGTACGGTCGAGAAGATGGTCAAGGCAGGGATCGTTGGTTATTGCATGGGGATCGAGAGCCCGGACCTCGGGCAGCTGAACGGGACGAAGAAGGGGATCACCAACGAGATCCAGGAGAGAGCGGTCGGATTGCTCAGGAAGAACCACGCCGTTGCAGGGGGGACCTTCATAATCGGTCTTCCGGGTCATACCGAGGAGGAGATCCTGACCTTCCCAGAGTATGCCCGCAATCTGGGGATGCTCAATGCCGCGTTCGCGATAGTGACCCCCCAGGCGGGAACGGAGTTCTATGCCGAGATAGACTCAATGGGCCTCATCGATATCAGGGATTGGAACAAGTACGATCAGATGCATTCGGTCTTCAAGCATGATACCATTTCGAGGGATCGGCTCGAGGAGCTCTTGGTCCAATGCCTCGGTCGTTTCTACGCCCTCGACATCTTCGTCGACGACATGATAGAGGCCCAGTTCAGGAATGAAGGTGGTCGCAAGATCTCCTTGAATGGTGCCATCCAACACCTCCAGGACAGGTTGGCATTCATAACCTCTGCGGGCCCGCAGTACCGTCCAGGCGAGGGTGAGAAGTTCGGCAAAATCCTACTCGAGGCCAATATCAATCCTTGGACCCGCCAGCGGACCGAGGAGTTCGGCATCCACAACATGATGCACCTTGACAGGTTCCTCAAGGTCCTCGGCGACCAGAAGATACAGATCTCCGTGCTCCTCCATGGGAAACCCTTCATCCACTACGTGCTCAAGACCACGAAGGACAAGGTCGAGTACATGGACATCTGCGAAGAGGCCCACGAGGATGCGACCCTCAACATCAGGCTGGACCAGACAATAACGCACCAGAGGAAATCGAGGGTCGCCCTTTCCATACTCACCTCCAGCATACGGCAGGGGCAGCTGTCCACCCTGGTAAGGGGTGGGATCGCGGCACTGGTCGACTATATCAATGTGACCAAGTCATCCAGGCCAACGCCGATGATGACCCTTCCCCAGGAGTACCTGGAGGCTGGATGCCTCGCGGACGGATGGAACGGCGGACCGAAAGCGAGGTCCGACCCGAGCCCGACCGAATGACCCGGTCCACGTCGAGAATCATACAACCGTCCTGTGGCACACGTTCTCAACATCCCACGTGCGGGCCTCTGCGTCAAGTTCGCGGCTCCCAACATACACCACACCAGTCCCTGTAGATGGGACGGTCGATTATTGGGGTTGGTGGATTGTTCATCCGTCCCGGGCAAGCCTTGATGAGAGGGGCGATCCCAAGACACCAACGGTTCGGCCGACCATCATCGTTGCCCCAAGTGATTCAGCTTCTTTCAGCGCTACCATGAAGGGATAATACGATGATGTCTTCAACGCTCCTGGGAAGGGACCCTGGAGGGTCACGATAGCAGGGTGGGGCGGGTCGGGGTATGGTC